>NZ_JBFEGN010000009.1:0-82108 GCF_047228825.1 Siminovitchia jepli | reverse complement strand
CTCATCAGATTACACTCCATTTCCAGTAAATTTTTGGGAATTCAGGAATTTACTCGTTTGGAATACCGAGAGTATATTTAATCCTCCCCAAAGGAGTATACCCTTCAAATGTCCAAATTAACGTGCAGGCATGATGATGAAAGTCTTGATAGAGGACACCGGATTTTTCTAGTCTATTTTCAATAATTTTGCGTTTATAGCTACAATCACTGTACTGAGTGACATGAGTATCGCCCCTACAGCAGGACTCAATACAATGCCCATTGGATACAGGATGCCGGCCGCGAGGGGAATCGCTGCGATATTATATCCTGCAGCCCACCAAAGGTTTTGGAGCATCTTGTTGTAAGTTGCTTTTGAGAGTTTGATGATATTTAAAACATCCATGGGATTGCTTTTTACCAAGATAACATCTGCTGTTTCAATCGCCACATCTGTTCCGGTACCGATTGCAATGCCCAAATCCGCCTTTGCAAGTGCAGGAGCATCATTTACTCCATCTCCCGTCATAGCGGTTCTAAGCCCCTCTTTTGTTTGGATATGAACGATTTTATCTGACTTCTCATGAGGAAGCACTTCGGCAAAGATTTCGTATATGCCAAGCTTGTCCCCGACGTACTGGGCTACCTTGGCATTGTCCCCTGTCAGCATGATGGATTTGATATTCAATTCTTTTAACTTATTAATCGCCTCTTGAGCCGTCTCTCGAATAATATCCGCCAGTGCAATCATGCCGGCAATCTTACCGTTGACCAAAGTAAAAACAACCGTCTTTCCTTCAGCCGACCATTCATTAAACGGCCCCTCATCAAAAGAAAGATTTTCGGACCGTACATAACCTGGGCTAACCACCATGACTTCTTTTCCATCCACCACTCCCTGCAGCCCCTTACCTGTAAGGGACTGAAAATTGCTTACAGGTGGAATTGAAAGTTGCTTTTCTTTTGCTGATTTTAGGATTCCGCGGGCAATCGGGTGTTCCGAATGCGCCTCAACTGCTGCTGCGAGTGATAGTATTTCCTCTTCTGTATATGAGCTGGATGCTGCGATATTCGTTACCCCAAACTCTCCCTTGGTCAACGTTCCGGTCTTATCAAAAACAATTGCCTCGATAAAGCGGGCATTTTCAAACGAAGCACGGTTTCTGATCAACAGCCCGTTTTTAGCTGCAATGGATGTAGAGACAGCCACAACCAAGGGTGCTGCCAGACCCAGAGCGTGCGGACAGGCAATGATCAGGACAGTGACCATCCTTGTCATGGCAAAAGAAACAGAATAACCGAGGGCTAACCAAATAACAAAGGTAAGCAATCCCGCGACAAGCGCCCCATAAAACAGCCACTTCGCAGCACGGTTGGCAAGATCCTGAGCCTTTGATTTAGATTCCTGCGCTTCCCTGACGAGCTTTATCACCTGAGAAAGGTATGTTTCCTCACCTGTCTTCTTGATTGATATGATCAACGAGCCTTCACCGTTCACGGAGCCTCCAATGGCTTCCTCACCTGTTTCCTTTTCGACTGGCAC
The DNA here is from genome assembly GCF_047228825.1 of Siminovitchia jepli. Lineage (NCBI taxonomy): Bacteria > Bacillati > Bacillota > Bacilli > Caryophanales > Bacillaceae > Siminovitchia > Siminovitchia jepli. The sequence continues at coordinate 80,584 of NZ_JBFEGN010000009.1, read as the reverse complement.
GGATTCTCCTGTCAACATCGACTCATCGACCGTAGATTTACCTTCGATAATTTCACCATCCACCGGGACCTTTTCACCAGGCCTTACCAAGACATGATCCCCGTGTTTAAGTTCGGCAATATCTACAACTTTTACATTACCGTCTTCATCAATGACACTTGCCTCTGAAGGCATTAACTTTGCCAGTTCCTCTAATGCTTTAGAGGCTCCCATAACTGAGCGCATTTCAATCCAATGGCCAAGAAGCATAATGTCGATTAAGGTTGCCAGTTCCCAAAAGAAATCCTCTTTCGCAAGACCGAATGCAGCCGCTGAACTGTAAACATAAGCAACAATAATGGCCAAGGAAATGAGCGTCATCATCCCCGGGTTTTTATCCTTTAGCTCATCTTTTGCCCCTGTCAGAAACGGCCAGCCTCCATAAAAGAAGACGATGGAAGACAAGGCAAACAATATGTACATATCACCAGCAAATCGCCAGTTTACCCCTAAAAACATCTGAATCATGGGGGAAAAAATCAAAATAGGAATGGTAATGATCAAGGAAATATAAAAACGCTTTTTAAAGTCTTCTACCATGTGGGCATGATGATCATGATGCCCCATATGTCCCCCGTGTGAATGATGATTGTGTCCTTCTTCATTCACATTATGCTGCTGATGATACCCTGAGTGCTCACCGTGTTGATGGTGGTCATCCGAATGAGTGGGAGATGTTTTATGATGGTGAGAATGTTCGTGGTTATGCTTATCCATACTGTTTCCTCTCCTTTCTTTATTGTTTACCATATTTTACATGTAATTTGTCCAGAAAGTGTGCAGGGTAAACAAGTTTCAGTTAATGATGGGGAGGAAGGAATGGTATTGATTTTAATATAAATGGCTTTTGAGAATAGAGGAATAAACAAATCAGGATAAACATCAAAGAAGAAATAAAAGGGTGTTGATAAAAACGAATCCATTTAGGCTGGCTTTTCCTATAAATAGATGTTTCATAAATAATTAAAAAGGAGATCGACAGGGCAATCGTAAACATTGTCATAATGGCTTTGTCCCAGTCTGCCGGCTTTACCATCTCCCCGAGCATAGCCCCCATCATACCAGCCATCACTCCAGATAACACCCCCTCTAACAGAGCAAGAAAGGAGTAATAAAAACCGATGGAGGCTCCCGTTACTAAACCTATAGATATCCCGATAACAGTGGACACCAGTAATTGTCCTTGAAATAAGATCCCGAACAGCGTTCCAGCAAATAAACCGATTCCCATGGCCGATGACATAGCAAACAACATCCCATGCATCATCGTTACCTGTTTTCTAACTAAAAATGAGGATACTAAAACACTAGTAAAATATATCAATAATACCGAAACTAAAAAGGCTAGGCCTATGGTCATCATGATCAGCTCCATATTTTTCTACAAGTATATGGGCTAAAAAATAGATTTTATTACAGTACATCCACTTACTGATAAATTGTCATAAAAAATGCAGAGATTCTGCAAACAATGTTAAGTAACAATAAAGTCGTTTCATTACAAATAAAATCGTTATATTGACATAAAGGTGTTTAAAAACGCAAATCATGTTACTTCATTAAAAGGACAGAGTATGGAGTAATACCTTTAAGGTAAAATGGCTTTATAGTTCAAAATTGAAATTACGCACTTAAAGTAACGGGTTAGAATACTTGAAGAAGAGAAATTTAGTATTATAATTGACTGCGTACTAAGGTACACGGTTTATTATGTTTATAGGAGCGAATAATGTGAGGTACCGAATTAGTGTATTTGCAGAAAAATGTGGTGTAAATAAAGAGACGATTAGATATTACGAACAAAAAGCATTATTAAAAGAACCTTACCGAACGAATGTGGGTTATAGGATATATTCAGATGCCGATGTTAAGCGTGTAAAATTTATCAAAAGACTTCAAGACCTTGGCTTTTCATTGAGTGAAATCCATAAGTTACTTGGAGTTGTTGATAATGATGAAGTTCGTTGCAAAAATATATTTGAATTTGTATCCCAAAAGGAAAGTGAAATTCAAGATCAAATTGCAGATTTAAAACGTATTGATTCAATGTTAAAGGACTTAAAAAGTCGATGTCCAGATCAAAAAGCAATACAACAATGTCCTATTATTGAATCGTTAATTTTTGATTGAAGATACCGTTGATTTTATACATAGAGGAGGAATAAATTGTGAAAAAGTATCAGGTTAAAATTAATGGAATGACCTGTACAGGATGTGAACAACATATTGATCTAGCATTAACCAGCATAGGCGCCAAAAACATTGAAGCTAGTTTTCATCAGGGTGAAGTAGTATTTGAATTACCCAATGATGTTGGGGTTGAACGTGTAAAAAAAGCAATCGATGAAGCAAAATATCTACCGGGAGAAATAGAAGAAATTCCAACACAAGAAAATATGGTGTTAGGAGACAAAGGGGATTACGACTTACTTATCATTGGTTCAGGTGGGGCAGCTTTTTCGGCTGCGATTAAAGCGATTGAATACGGGGCAAAAGTAGCTATGATTGAGTGTGGAACAGTTGGTGGAACATGTGTAAATATTGGTTGTGTTCCATCAAAAACACTTCTTCGTGCTGGGGAAATCAATCATTTTGCAAAAGTTAATTCTTTTACGGGTTTACAAACATCTGCTGGAGAGGTGGAATTAGCTCCTTTAATCAAGCAAAAAAATGAATTGGTGAGTGAGCTTCGGAATCAAAAATATGTCAATTTAATTGATGAATATGGATTTGATTTAATTGAAGGCGAAGCAAAATTTGTTAATGAAAATACAGTTGAAGTCAACGGAGAGAAACTTTCTGCAAAACGTTTTTTAATTGCAACGGGGGCTTCTCCGTCTCTCCCCCCCATTTCAGGACTTAATGAAGTAGATTATTTTACAAGTACAACACTACTTGAATTAAAAAAGGTTCCTAAGCGATTAACGGTTATTGGTTCAGGATATATCGGATTGGAGCTTGGGCAACTGTTTCATAATTTAGGTTCAGAAGTCACACTTATGCAAAGAAGTGAGACACTTTTAAAAGAATATGACCCCGAAATTTCAGAAGCCGTAGAAAAAGCATTAATAGAACAAGGTATAAATCTTGTAAAAGGGGCGACTTTTGAGCGTGCAGAACAAGATGGAGACCTAAAAAAGGTTTATGTAACGGTAGATGGCAAGAAAAAAGTTGTGGAATCAGAGCAGTTACTTGTTGCAACAGGAAGAAAACCAAATACTGATTCTTTAAATTTAAGTGCAGCGGGGGTAGAAGTCGGAACACGAAAAGAAATATTGATAAATGATTATGCTAGAACAAGTAATGAAAAGGTTTATGCAGCAGGAGATGTAACATTAGGACCTCAATTTGTCTATGTGGCAGCCTATCAAGGTGGAATTGTTGTTGATAATGCGATTGGTGGGTTAAATAAAAAATTAGATTTATCCGTTGTTCCTGCCGTGACATTTACAAATCCATCGATTGCAACGGTTGGTTTAACAGAAAAGCAAGCAAAAGAAAAAGGTTATAAAGTTAAAACATCAGTATTGCCTTTAAATGCAGTTCCAAGAGCGATAGTAAATCGTGAGACAACAGGTGTTTTCAAGCTTGTTGCCGATATGAAAACATTAAAAGTTCTAGGGGTTCATATCGTATCTGAAAATGCAGGAGATGTGATATATGCAGCGACATTGGCGGTTAAGTTTGGTTTAACCGTGGAGGATTTAAAAGATAGCTTTGCGCCATATTTAACAATGGCAGAAGGATTAAAATTAGCGTCTCTTACCTTTGATAAAGATGTATCGAAATTATCTTGCTGTGCAGGGTAAAGCTCTTTACCATGTGAACAAGTACACTTAAACTTTCGGGCGCGATTGTGGAATACACCCTTAGATTTAAACGACTTTAGTTATATTTTTAAGTTGGAACAAACTTCTCACTTCAAAAATTAATCAACTAATTATAACCCCGTCCTAAAGGCAGAACGGGGTTATACGTGTTTGAGGTTTTAAAATTAAATAACTTTATTTTATTGATTATCGGGAAGTATGCAATTTTTGTGTAGTTTATTCAAATCATGCTTGGGAAAAGTAAAATTGTATAAGTTTCAAAAGAAAGGATGATTGGATGATTGCCCAGATGTATGAAGAATGTATTAAAGCTTGTCTGGAATGTATGGAAGCCTGCAACACTTGTTATGATGCCTGCTTGAAAGAAGAAGACTTAGCCATGATGGCGGACTGTATCCGCATGGATCGAGAATGTGCAGATATATGTGCATTTGCCGCCAGGTCTATGCAGTCGGGCAGCCCTTTTGCAAAACAAATTTGCCAATTATGTGCTGATATCTGTGAGGCTTGTGGTAACGAATGTAAGAAACATGAACATGATCACTGTCAAAAATGTGCAGAGGCTTGTTTTAAGTGTGCGGAGGAATGCAGGAAAATGGCAGCGTAAAAAAGTTCCCTTTGCCCGTTCAGTTTACCGGCAAAGGGAATTTTTATTTAGTTATATATTGATGCTGGGTTTCTAAGCCCAATAAGTAATGGTATCCAATATCCCCATCAAAATAAGAGTTGCACCAGCAATTCGTTGAACGACAATCCCTACTTTTCTACTCCTTTTTAGTAAAGAGCCACTTAATCCTAAAAAGGAAATCATACCGATAACAATCAGCACTGGGATTGAGGTCCCGATGCCAAATATGGTAGGAAGAATCATACCGTGTGAAGAGGTCAAAACAACCGGCATAAGCGTGACGAAAAATATAACAAACATGGTTGGGCAAAAAGCAATAGAGAAACTTGCGCCCATTAAAAAGGATCCCGTTTTGCCACTGCGTAATCTTACCGGTATTTTATTAGTAATTTTATTGATTACGTTTAGTTTGATCCATCCAAGTAAAAAGAATCCCACTAGCATCAGAAAGGGGCCCATCGCTTTACGGAAAATAGGAAATAGAAGAATAATATTCTCTTCAAAGCTTTGGCCCACTATCCAGACCAGGAAGCCCAAAGCACTGAATACCGCGATTTTCCCTAGCACAAAAAAGATCACATCGCCCCAATAACCGGATGTTTGCAAACGTCTATTCCCATAAAGTGTAATAGCACTTATATTTCCTGTTAACTGGCAAGGTGCCAACGCTCCTATTAATCCAAGTAAAAAGGCAACAACTATAGGTGCTTCTGTCCCATAATACAGTGACATAAATGGGTCACTTAAAAATTGACTTATTTTGCTTATCTCTTGATACATATCATCAACCTCATATTTTTAATCTTACCGTTCTGTATTCTCTTAACGAGGCTTGATGCTCTCCATCATACCTTTAATTTTTGCTTCTGAAAGTTCCCCGGATTCTATTGCGGTGATCTTACCTTCAGAATCAATCAACACTGTAGTGGGCAGAGGTTTAATTTTGTATAGATTGAGCACATCTTTATTGGCGTCTTTCAAAATAGGAAAATCCAAACCGTGTTTTTGAACAAATCTATTTATGGCAAATTCCGGTTCTCCGACGTTAACGGCTAATATTTCTACCCCTTGATCTTTGTATACTTGATATTGATTTTTCATATAAGGCATTTCCCTTTCACACGGTTTACACCACGTTCCCCAAAAGTTCAAAAACACGCCCTGTCCTCTATAATCAGACAATTTATGTTCGGCACCTTTCATATCAGAAAGGATAAAATCCGGTGCTATGTCTCCGATAGCCAGTTGCCCTCTTGTTTCCTTGGTGAAGTTGGCATACAGTGTGTAGACGATAGCAGCTACCATAATGGCTAGTATCACACTGCGCATCATAAGTCGTTTCTTTTTCTTCATCTTTTTTCCTCCAATTTATGTAAAGCCAGTTGTCCTTAAATACTAAAATCCAGTAAAGCCGCCAAATAAGGGAATTAATAATGAAATAATGACCGTCATCCAATCAAAATATAAGAGGATTCCCATCAAAATCATTAAAATTCCTCCAAATACCATAAAACGGTTTCCGTGTTTTTTTAAGAAGGTCATCTTGTCGAGGAAAAAGGTCATGATCAAAAAAGGAATGGAAAAACCCAGTAATAAAACATCATATAGATTAACCCCATGCTTGGATTAGCAATGCCAAGAGCAATCACTCCTGCCAAAATTGGTCCTGTACAGGGGGGCCAGCCTGCAGCAAACCCGATGCCTATCAAAACAGACCCCAAATAACCGGATGGCCGGTTTCGAAACTGAATTTTTTTATCAGAAAGCAAAAAATTAACTCGGAGCACACCAGTAAGGACCAGCCCGAAAAATACCATTAATACAGCGCCCAACTGCCTTAGAAGTTCTTGATATTCGGCAAAAAAAGATCCTATGAAAGAGGTGGATAGCCCGAGGGCTAAAAAAAAAATTGAAAACCCCAATAAAAAAAGGATTGTATGAATAAACGCTTTTTTTCTTAATATCCCTTGTCTGTCCTTTAATTCGCTAATAGTCATGCCCGTTATATAAGAAAGGAAAGCAGGATATAAAGGAAGCGCACAAGGTGATAAACTATTCACTCATGCTCCTTCCTAGGTTGATGAACATACATACGCCCCCTAAAGATAAGACATGAATGTGAAGAAACTATGCAGTTATCTTGAAAACTTATAAATGACATAAATTAGTTGGAAAGTTATTAGGGTTTAAGAAAAGTTACGATTTCGACCTGGTGAACTAGGATTGGATAATGTGTTGCTAATAAATGAAGATGTTTCGGATATTCAGACTTAAAGGCAGGAATGTCCCTGAGTAAATTTCTATGACTGATTATAAAGTTGAAAGAAATGATAAAGGACGTAGTCAAATGAGGAATTTACTATTGGTGATTCGATAGGGTCAATGACAGGCAGTAGTTACATGGGCCATCCATCAAAAGTTGATATTTTTACTTTTATGGTTAATAAATACAATGGGCTTACTAACTATGGAACAAATTATATACCGGTAATCCATGATCCAGAAATTGCAAGATTAGCTAGTGACAAGTTTGGTATAGTCGCAACTGATGCCGATCGAACTTTTATAAAGAAAGAGATGAAAAATTAAGTAGTTATTAATGTTTTATTGAAAATTAAAAGTAGGTGAAGACCAGGTTATGATCCCCGTCCTGTAACCAGAACGGGGTTAGTTGTTTAAGTGGTTTCAAATTATTATTATTTACACCATAGACAAAATCAGCCGTTATATAACGGTAAATTTTTTACACATATTTTACACATTGGGCATGAAGAACATGGATATACCAATGTTTTAATCCGAATACATACGTCCTCCTGGGCGCTAAAACCCTGAAGCATCAACGTTTGTTGGTGCTTCATTTTCTTTTTGTCCTAGTTTTGTCCTAGTTCCTCGAAAAAACATCAAATTATACCCTCCAATTTCTTGGACCACTTCTTCATAAATTCATTAATTTTTTCATTGTTTAATTGGGCCGATCTGTTGGACATGTAACCATATGTTTCCAGTAAAATAGTTTTGTCCGCATCTCCCACTCTTCCGCCAACGTAGTTCAAATCGGAAATGCCGGCTTCCCAAATGATTTTTAACTGCCCATGTTCCTTTGGAAAGCGTTTTATCTAAGTTCAGAGTGCAATTATCTCATTAAAGTCCGAAAAGCCGTAAGGCGCAAATCTAGTCAGCATACGTGTACAGTGGGTATTCAAATAAAAAAGGATAAAAAAGTTATTCTTTCTTATCCTTTTCAAGTAAATCAATGATTCTATCAAGCTTTTGTTCGATATTATTTTGCTTGCCCTTTTGTTTAGTTATGAGTAAACGAAAAAGAAAAAACAAAGCTGCAAATATTCCGAGCAAAAAAAGAAGGATTGCCAGCTGAAATATAATATCACCAAAATTTACTACATGCAATGTAATCCCAGCCTTTACATGGTTTTGGGATATTATATCAAAAGTTTACTGCATATTTCGAAGAAAAACGGAGAAAACTTATAGATCTTCCAAAACTTTTGAATAAGCGGCAGGAGCGATATGAAAGAGCGCCGGGTGGTAGCGCTCTTCAGGCTGTAAGGTGATTTAAAGAGATTAAATGTGTTTACGGTCTATAGATGTGGAGGGAGGCTATTAATAGAAAAATGATGTGCCTACAATAATCAGTAGTATGAAAAGGACAACAATTAAAACAAAGGAGTTGCCATAACCGCATCCGTAGCCGTTATAGCCATAGCCGCCGTAAAACCCCATTTCATGTCATCTCCTTTCGAAAGGTTAATTCAGTTTATGCAAGTTTCTATAAAAAGAGCTAGCAATAAGCGGACAAGGCGCAAAATGGTTGCATTTATTAGATCGTTTTATTGCGCAGTTCCAAGAAAAATTTAATAACAACTAGGAAAAGATCGGTCGTAAAAAATTGACCGATCATGAGAAGTAGAGAACTTTAAATGACTAATATAGGCTGCCAACGGAGGAAACTCCCATGAAACAGTACAACGATTAAAGCAGATATCCTGCTCCGTATCCATTATCATTCATAATGAAGGACCTCTATTTTTGTGGGTTTTAAAAACACTTGCAGTGATGTGGCCGACAATGAGTACTTCCAACAAATTCATTTCTTGTAACAGGTCGATAAATATGTTTTGGAACATCTACAAAGTTTACACGATTTACATGAACAACGGGATGGATAATTGGTTTTGGCCGACGGATATAATGATTGTGAACCTTGTATATGGGGCTAGCAACGATAGGTTTATTACAAGCAAACAATTACATTCACCTCCTAATATTTATTAGTATTAAATCTTTCGAATATGGAAACGGACAAATATATTATCGAGGACATAAATTAGATAAAAATGGTTATTGAACCAAGGAATTTAAAATATATTATTCATAAGATTTTAGCGTGGATACACGTGACTTCAATCACGGGAGGAAACGCTTTTCACTTCTTTTCTAAGTTTAATTTTTACTAAAATACGTTATAGTTATTGTTCATTCTCAAAAAAAGAAAAAAAGCCCGTAACTTTCCGGGCCTAAAAAAATGAGGAAACCTGCCGTGGAGGCGAAGTCTCCAACTATACTAAAAGGGGGTTAAACAAAGCCATTTATGTTGGCCTTAACCATATTGTACAACAAGTTTTTAGCCATTACATGTGCCAATAGACTCGACATTTTATGAGAAAAAAGCCCGTGTTAGGACTTATTTTGCATGTTTACCGATATTTTCTATACCAGCTGCAAGGGTGTTTTGGAGGGCAGACGCAATAATGTTCTTCTGAAACGGAGTTTACGACGGATTTTGTGTGCGGATAGGAGTGCATATATTTATAGGTTGTATGGTTTATTTGGGTTGTATGACTTGGATGCATAACCGGGATGTAGACATCCTGGCCGACATATTCGGTGTTTTGTTTAGTGGGGCTGACCTGGGCAGGCGCCGTTTTAGCGGGCAATTGCATAGCCGGTTTTACCGGCGGATAGCCGCATTGGCACGGTTTTTTGCAGCCGCAAAGCTTATGGTGCATTCTCATGAAAAAAGCCTCCTTTTTAATTGGTCATATTCATACTTATGAGGGACAACCGTCCAACGGTTGTACAACTGCCTAATTAAGTGAAAAATAGGCTGGCGTGTTCTGCGGAAGGAAGAAATATTCTATATACTCGCAAATCAAAATATAGTAAAATAGCTATGGGGGGGAGGAAGGGCAAATGAAAATGGAACCGGCTTTACTACAGAAACAGACGCTTAATTTGACGATGACCCAGGAATTGCAGCAGGCAATTACCATTTTACAATATACTGTCCCTGAGTTAACGGCGTTTCTTGAGATGAAGGAAATGGAAAATCCGCTCATCCAGCTTGAATCACCGATCGTCCAGTCCGTAGATCCCCGCTACGATATGGTGAGGAAGCGGAAAATAACGAACCAGGAACACGATCAGAAAAAGTGGCTCGAGCAAATGGCAGAGCCCACCGAAAACTTGGCCGATCACTTGTTATCTCAACTCGTAATGAAAGCGCTGTCCGCCAAACAACGCAAATTAGCCGAACAATTAATATATAATCTGGATCCAAACGGGTATTTGACCATCAGCCTGGAAGAAGCGGCCGCCGCTGTTCAAACAGGCATTGATGAAGCCGAAGAAGTGTTGGGGATTATCCAAAGCCTTGAACCGGCCGGCATCGCCGCACGTTCATTGCAGGAATGCTTGCTGATCCAGTCAAAAAGGAAAAAAAATACGCCGGCACTTGTTGTCGACCTGCTATCAGGCTTTTTCAATGAATTTGCGGAGAAAAAATGGAAGTTCCTTTCCGAGCAATTGTCCGTCAGCCTGCAAGACATTCAAAGAGCAGCTGATTTTATTACAACACTTGACCCGCGCCCGGGCACCCAGTTTGATCATGAGCGCCCGCAATATGTCATACCGGACCTCATCCTTGAAATCAGAGACGGAAAACTCGAATTGCAGCTTTTTGAAAAACATCTTCCCGACATTCGCTACCAATCAGACTATTATAATACGATGTCGCAAGTTGCGGATGAAAAGGTCAAGCAATTTTTAAACGATAAACGCCAGGATTACCGCTGGATTGTGCGCAGTATCGAACAGCGGAAGCAGACCTTGATGAAGGTGGGCATGGCGATTTTGGAAGAACAGCAGGACTTCTTCCTGAAAGGCCCGCATTATCTCAAGCCGCTCACGTTAAAGGATGTTGCCGAAAAAATTGATGTGCATGAATCGACTGTGAGCCGTGCCATTAGAGGCAAATACATCCAGACACCAAATGGCATGCATGAACTGAAAAAATTCTTCTCGCAAGCCCTCCAAACGGGAGCCAATTCGGATACCGAGCAGGCCTCCGCTGCCCAGGCGAAAGCGCTGATCGAAGCAATGATTGCACAAGAAGATAAAAAGAAGCCTCTATCCGATCAACTGATCGCGGACAGGCTGAAGGAAAAAGGGTTGCAACTTTCCAGGAGAACAGTTGCCAAATACCGGGAACAGCTCCGCATCCCTTCATCCACAAAAAGAAAACGGTATGAATAAGGAATGGAACACATCATGGAAGTTTACTATTATACAAGAAAAAAATGTCCCCTTTGCGAGGATGGGCTGCTTATTTTGCAAAAGCTGCAACGGGAATATCCATTTAAACTGATTGAAAAAGACATTGAAAAAAGCGATGAGTTAACGGAAAAATTCGGCTTGATGATCCCGGTCGTCGAAATACAGGGAGAGATTATCCAATACGGAATAATCGATCCCGTTACAATAGACAAGAGGCTCCGTGAATATGGGAGTTGAAACGGTTATCCGAACCTGCTAAAATATATATTGAATAACAGGTTCTTTTTTTTGATTAACCGGGACAAAAAATGTCCAAGTGGGACAATAACTGATCAAGGGTGACTTTATTATTGAAAAAACTGTTAAAAGTCCAACAAAAATTGGTTCCGGATCTCCTTGAAGTGATGCAAAAACGGTACCAGATTCTGAAATCGATCCAATTGACTGGGCCTATTGGAAGAAGGCCGCTCGCACAAATGCTCGATATGACGGAACGGGTACTCAGAAACGAGATTGAGTTTTTAAAAGAGCAGCAGCTTATATCGGCCCGGCCGGCAGGCATGGAAATTACAGATAACGGCAGGATGTTGCTGGCGGAACTTGCTGGCCTGGTGCGTGAGGCAGCAGGGATTCGTGAATTGGAACAGCAGCTTGGCCGATTGCTCGGAATCGCAGAAGTGAAAATCATTCCCGGAGATTCTGACGACATTCCTGTTGTCAAGGAGGAGCTCGGGCAGGCCTGTGCCGAGCATTTAAAAAAAGTTTTGAAAGCCAACAATATTATTGCGGTGACCGGTGGAACGACAATGGCCTGCGCAGCCGAAATGATGACGCGGGAAATCGGTGAAGGAAGGCAGATGCTGTTTGTTCCTGCCCGGGGCGGCGTCGGGGATGATGTAAAAAATCAAGCCAACTCCATTTGCGCGAGAATGGCCGAAAAGACAGGCGGGAGCCACCGGGTGTTATATGTCCCGGACCAAGTCAGCGAAGAAGTCCGGGATTCACTTCTGCAAGAACCCAATATATCGGAAGTATTGAACTTGATCCGATCGGCCAAAATTGTATTGCATGGAATTGGAGATGCCATCAAAATGGCGAAGCGGCGAAATACGAACGAAGCAGACATGAACAAACTGTTAAATGGTCAGGCTGTCGGGGAGGCATTTGGCTATTACTTTAATATTCATGGAGAAGTTGTTCACAAGGTATCCACTGTCGGCTTGCAACTGGGGGACCTGCACCATATTCAACATGCCATTGCGGTTGCCGGAGGAAAGTCAAAAGCAAAAGCGATCCAATCCTACATGAAAAGTGCTCCGTCCACTACTGTATTAATTACAGATGAGGGTGCGGCAAAGGATTTGTTGAAAAACTTAACAAACGTATAACAGGAGGAATTTAAAAATGACAGTGAAAATCGGGATCAACGGATTTGGAAGAATCGGGAGGAATGTATATCGGGCGGCATTGGACAATCCAAATGTGGACATTGTGGCAGTAAATGATTTAACTGATGCAAACATGCTGGCCCATTTGTTAAAGTATGACTCGATACACGGTACGCTTCGGGAAGAAGTCACTGTGGACGAAAATGATATTTTGGTAGCGGGCCGACGATTGAAAGTGATGGCGGAAAGGGACCCGTCACTGCTTAATTGGGGAGACCTCGGCGTTGATATTGTCATCGAGTCGACAGGACGGTTTACAAAGCGTAATGATGCCGCCAAGCACTTGGAAGCCGGGGCGAAAAAAGTTATTATCTCTGCACCTGCCTCCGATGAAGATATCACGATTGTCATGGGAGTCAACGAGGAGAATTACAATCCGGCGAATGACCATATTATCTCAAATGCATCTTGTACGACAAACTGTCTCGCTCCATTGGCAAAAGTGATTCATAATGAATTTGGGATTCGCCGGGGCATGATGACGACGGTCCATTCTTACACGAATGACCAGCAAATCCTGGACCTTCCCCACAAGGATTACCGCAGGGCGCGTGCTGCCGCCGAATCGATCATCCCGACTACAACCGGTGCGGCAAAAGCAGTCTCCCTCGTACTTCCGGAGTTAAAAGGCAAGCTGAACGGGATGGCGATGCGGGTTCCGACTCCGAACGTTTCGGTAGTCGATTTGGTGGCTGAACTGGAGAGAACGGTCACGGCGGAAGAGGTAAATGCAGCCCTTCGAGCGGCGGCGGAAGCAGATTTAAAAGGAATCCTCGCTTATTGCGAAGATCCGCTCGTTTCCCGTGATTTCAACGGAAACACTCATTCATCGATCATCGATGCCCTCTCCACGATGGTCTTGGATGGAAATATGGTAAAAATCGTTTCGTGGTACGACAACGAAACGGGCTACTCCAACCGTTTGGTTGATTTGGCGGAATACATCGCCAATCGCGGATCGGCATGAAAAATGGAGAATAGTATTGGATAAATCATGGCTTGGCATCTATAATATAGAGGAGAATAAAAAAGGGAGCGGGAAACACCCACTCTCTTATTTTCTGCGTGGTAATAGGAGGCAGTCCAAGTGAGGAAGAAAACAATCAACGATTTGCATGTAAAAGGGAAACGCATATTTTGCCGTGTGGATTTTAATGTCCCGATGGATGGCGGAGCCATCGCCGATGATACGCGCATTCGGGCGGCTCTGCCGACAATCCGCCATTTAACGGGCCATGGCGCGATTGTCATATTGGCCAGCCATATGGGGCGGCCCAAGGGCAAGGTCGTCGAAGAACTGCGGTTGGAGCCGGTTGCCAAACGGCTTGAAGAATTATTGGGCAAAACAATTAGCTATTCAAAAGAAGTCATTGGGGAAGATGTCGAAAAGCAAATTTCCAAACTTCGAGAAGGCGATATTTTATTGCTGGAAAATGTAAGGTTCCATCCCGGCGAGGAAAAAAATGATCCGGAGCTCGCCAGGTCGTTTGCCAATCTGGCTGATCTTTATGTCAATGACGCTTTTGGAACCGCACACCGTGCGCACGTTTCCACAGAAGGGGTGGCAAAATTCCTGCCATCGGCTGCCGGATTTTTAATGGAAAAAGAACTGGAAGTGCTGGGGAACGCTTTATCCAATCCCCAAAGGCCTTTTACGGCGATAATTGGCGGCGCGAAGGTGAAAGACAAAATTGGCGTTATTGATAACCTGCTTGAAAAAGTCGATCATTTAGTCATCGGAGGCGGGCTCGCTTTTACATTTGTCAAGGCGCAGGGCCATGAAATCGGCGATTCTCTGCTTGAAGAAGACAAAATAGAGCTTGCCCAAAGCTTTATGGAGAAAGCGAAGGAAAAAGGCGTACAATTTCTTCTTCCGATCGATGCGGTTGTGGCGGATTCTTTTTCCGAAAATGCCCATATACAGATTGTCGATATTGAACACATTCCTGCAGGGTGGCAAGCTCTTGATATTGGCCCGAAAACGGCCAAACTGTACAGCGATGTCATCAAAAAATCGAAGCTTGTCATTTGGAACGGCCCGATGGGGGTGTTTGAAATGGAGCCTTTTGCCCAAGGGACAAAGGAAGTCGCAAAGGCACTGGCAGAAGCGGACAATACATACTCCATCATCGGCGGCGGCGATTCTGCGAGAGCGGTGGAACATTTTGGCCTCTCGGAAAAGATGGACCATATCTCTACAGGCGGAGGGGCATCGCTCGAATTTATGGAAGGAAAAAATTTACCGGGCATCGCTGCGCTGGATGACCGCGATTTTTAAAAAGAAAGGATGTATGGCATGCGAAAACCGATAATAGCAGGCAACTGGAAAATGAACAAAACGATGAATGAAGCGATCGTTTTCGCAAATGAAGTAAAAGGGCTTGTTCCCGGCCGGTCCAAAGTGGATACGGTTATTTGCGCACCGGCTCTGTTTTTGGACAGGCTGCTTGCAGCGGTTGCTGGCTATGATGTGAGCATTGGGGCACAAACGATGCATTTTGAAGACAGCGGCGCCTTTACAGGTGAAATCAGCCCGGCAGCTTTGAAAGATTTGGGCGTGTCTTATTGTATCATTGGCCATTCGGAGCGCAGAGAAATGTTTAACGAAACCGATGAATCCGTCCATAAAAAGGTATTGGCAGCATTTCGCCATCATATCAAGCCAATCGTCTGTGTCGGTGAAACGCTTGAACAAAGGGAACGCAATGAAACAAAAGGCCATGTCGGCAGCCAAGTGTCCAAAGCCCTTCAAGGGTTGACCGAAGAACAGGCAAAAGAACTGATCATTGCCTATGAACCGATTTGGGCGATCGGTACCGGCAAATCATCGACAGCGGAAGATGCCAATGAAGTATGCGGCCACATCCGCCAAGTTATCGAAAGCAGTTTTTCCGGAAACGCGGCACAATCCGTGAAAATTCTTTACGGGGGAAGCGTCAAACCGGAAAATATCGATGATTTTCTGAAGCAGCCAGATGTTGACGGGGCGTTGGTCGGCGGGGCCAGTCTTGATTCGCGCTCATTCCTCCGTTTATTGGAGGCAGCTGCCAATGGGTAAAGCACCGGTCGCTCTAATTATCCTGGATGGCTTCGCTTTAAGGAAGGAGGAGCAGGGAAACGCCGTTACCCAAGCCAATAAGCCGAATTTTGACCGCTATTGGGATACGTACCCCCGTAATACCCTCACAGCCTGCGGTGAAGCAGTAGGGCTCCCGGAAGGACAAATGGGGAACTCTGAAGTGGGGCATTTAAATATCGGGGCAGGCCGAATCGTTTACCAAAGTTTAACGCGAGT
Source organism: Siminovitchia jepli (assembly GCF_047228825.1). Classification (NCBI taxonomy): domain Bacteria; kingdom Bacillati; phylum Bacillota; class Bacilli; order Caryophanales; family Bacillaceae; genus Siminovitchia; species Siminovitchia jepli. The sequence continues at coordinate 64,768 of NZ_JBFEGN010000009.1, read as the reverse complement.
GAATATTGCCATTCGCAATGGCGAATTTGCAAAAAACGAAACATTCCAAGCTGCTCTTTCGCATGCGAAAGAAAACGGCAAAAAGCTGCACTTGTTCGGGTTATTGTCCGATGGGGGTGTCCATAGCCATATCGACCATCTGCATGCTTTGTTAAAACTGGCCGCCGACGAAGGGCTCAAGGAAGTTTACGTTCACGCCATTTTGGATGGCCGGGACGTCGGTCCGCAAACAGCGGCGCGGTATATTAAAGAAACGCAAGGTAAAATGAAGGAATATGGCGTGGGCAAATTCGCCACGGTTTCCGGACGGTTTTATTCAATGGACCGCGACAAACGGTGGGACAGAGTGGAAAAAGCCTACCGGGCGATGGCCTTTGGCGAAGGGCCGCTCTATTCGGATCCTTTGAAAATGGTTGAGGACTCTTACAACCACGGCATTTTTGATGAATTTATCGTTCCATCCATCATTACGGATGAAAATGGAAAACCAAATGCGCAGATAGAGAGCGGAGATTCGGTCATCTTTTTCAATTTCCGCCCCGACCGGGCGATCCAAATTTCCAATGCATTTACAAACAAGGAATTTCATGGGTTCGACAGGGGTGAAAACAGTCCGAAAGATTTGTATTTTGTCTGCATGACCCACTACTCCGAAACAGTCAACGGTTATGTGGCTTTTAAAACAATGAATCTTGATCAGACGCTGGGAGAAGTGATCTCGCAAAACGGTCTTCGGCAACTGCGCATCGCAGAAACGGAAAAATATCCGCATGTCACTTTTTTCATGAGCGGCGGAAGGGAGGCGACATTTCCGGGCGAAGAACGGATATTAATTGATTCGCCCAAAGTGGCCACGTATGATTTGAAACCGGAAATGAGCGCCTATGAAGTGACAGAAGCCTTATGCAGAGAAATTCAAAAAGACAAATTTGATGCCATTATTTTGAACTTTGCCAATCCGGATATGGTCGGCCATTCCGGCATGCTTCAGCCGACGATTCAAGCGGTGGAAGCGGTCGATGAATGCCTCGGAAAAGTAGTGGATTTAGTTTTGGAAAAAGGCGGAACGGCCATCATTACAGCGGATCACGGCAATGCGGATGAAGTTGTGACACCCGAAGGCGCCCCGATGACAGCCCATACGACCAATCCGGTACCTGTCATCGTGACAAAGCGCGGGATACAGCTTCGCGACGGGGGTATTCTCGCTGACCTGGCGCCGACGATGCTCGAATTGCTAAGCTTGGAAAAGCCGCCGGAAATGACCGGCAGCAGTTTAATTAAATGATGATCATTTTTTTAAGGAGAGATATGGATGCCATTTATAACAAATGTTTATGCCAGAGAAGTATTGGATTCCCGCGGTAATCCAACAGTGGAAGTCGAGGTTGATACAGAATCCGGTGCTTTCGGAAGGGCGCTCGTTCCGAGTGGTGCATCCACCGGCGAATATGAAGCGGTTGAACTCCGTGACGGTGACAAAGAACGCTATTTCGGCAAAGGCGTTGAAAAAGCCGTCAGCAATGTCAATGATATCATTGCGGAGGAAATCATCGGGTATGACGTAACGGATCAGGTTGGGATTGACAATGCGTTGATTGAGCTGGACGGAACGGACAATAAAGGAAAATTGGGGGCCAATGCCATTTTGGGCGTATCGATGGCCGTTGCCCATGCCGCGGCGGATTTCCTGGATTTGGAGTTATACCAATACTTGGGCGGATTCAACGCGAAACAGCTCCCTGTTCCCATGATGAACATTTTAAACGGCGGCGAGCATGCGGATAATAACGTGGATATCCAGGAATTTATGGTTATGCCTGTCGGGGCTCCCAGCTTCAAAGAAGCGCTCCGCATCGGTGCAGAAATTTTTCACAGCTTAAAGGCCGTATTAAAGGAAAAGGGACTCAGTACAAGCGTCGGTGACGAGGGAGGCTTTGCGCCGAATTTGAATTCCAATGAAGAAGCGCTTGAAACACTCATGACGGCCATTGAAAAAGCCGGCTATAAACCGGGCGAAGAGATCAAACTCGCAATGGATGTGGCTTCTTCCGAGCTGTTCAATCAAGAAGACGGCAAATACCATTTAAAAGGCGAGGGTATTGTCAGAACATCCGAGGAAATGGTCAATTGGTATGAAACCCTCGTCAACAAATATCCGATCATTTCGATTGAAGACGGTTTGGATGAAAATGACTGGGAAGGCCATAAGCTCCTGACCGAGCGGATCGGTTCAAAAGTGCAGCTTGTCGGGGACGACTTGTTTGTGACCAATACGAATAAACTTGCGCGCGGCATTAAAGAAGGGGCGGGCAATTCCATTTTAATCAAAGTAAACCAAATCGGTACATTGACCGAAACGTTTGATGCAATCGAAATGGCGAAGCGTGCCGGCTATACGGCAGTCATTTCCCATCGTTCCGGTGAAACGGAGGACAGCACCATTGCCGATATTGCAGTTGCCGCAAATGCAGGCCAAATTAAAACAGGCGCCCCGTCCCGTACGGATCGGGTTGCCAAGTATAATCAACTGCTTCGGATTGAAGACAGCTTGGGCGATACGGCCATTTATGCCGGCGCCAAGGCGTTTTACAACATAAAGTGAATCCAATCAGCAGGCCTGACGGCAGTCGGGCCTGATTGGCTCATTCATTTTCCCCAAGCTTTCCCTCTGAAAGAATACTTCTTTTTGACCTTCCTGGCCATTCCGTTAAACGTAAATAGTTGTAAGTTTGGAAAATCTATTTTATAGTAAACCGGGGCATGAATTTTACTAACCGTATAAAAACGGGTGATCAAATGGCAAAATACCTGGAAAAAAAACAATGGATGATCGTTTTGACTATCGGGCTTGGCACCATGCTGAATCCGTTAAATTCGTCGATGATTTCAGTAGCCTTGACACGTCTGCAAAATGAATACGGGCTGTCATTTGCCGATGTTTCCTGGCTGATTTCCGTTTTCTACCTGGCGAGTGCTGCAGGCCAGCCGGTGATGGGAAAATTAAGTGATATGTTTGGGGCGAAAAAATTGTTTTTAACCGGGATGGTGCTCGTATCCGCTGCCTGTCTGTTGGCCCCGTTTTCACCCAATTTTCTGTTTTTGCTGGGCTGCCGGGCATTACAGGCAATCGGCAGCTCAACGTTATTTCCGAGCGGTATGAGCATGGTCAGATCCATCATTACAAAAAATCAGGCGAAAGCTTTGGCTGTATTGTCAGTCTTTGCTTCAACATCGGCTGCATTTGGCCCGTCTGTCGGAGGGTTTCTTATTGCTGCGTGGGATTGGCAAGCCATTTTCCTGGTCAATCTCCCGTTTATTATGGCAGGTTTTGTATTGGCTATTTTTATTTTGCCTGAAACTGAAAGAGGAACCTTCGACATCAGGCGTATCGATTTTAAGGGGATTGTCCTTTTTATCATTTCCATCGCAGCTATCATCTTGTTTTTATTATCGCTTGACGAAAACATCCGCTGGTGGGCGCTGTTTCTCTTTTTGGGTGCCGGTTCATTGTTCTATATGCAGGAAAAAGGACATGATGAACCTTTTATTGACATAAAAAGTTTGAAAAAAAATCGTTATGTAACTGCAGTTTATTTGCAGTTTATGAGTATCAATACCGTCTATTATTGTTATTTTTTCGGGTTTCCGACGTTTTTGCAGCAAGTACGGGGATACAGTGAGGAACATACCGGATTAATCATGCTGGCGCTGGCAGGGTTTGGCGTGCTTGTTTCACCAATTGCCGGAGGACTGATTAACAGGCACGGCTCCAAGTTGCCAATGCTGATTGGAGCGGCTTTGCTTTTAATCGGGACAGGACTTTTGCTGACCTACAAGGAAACATCCCCGCTGCTTTGGCTGCTTGTCATAATGGCCGTACTGGGGATGAGCAACGGTTTTAACAATATTTCCAGCCAAACCGCCTTGTATGAACATGTCAATCCGGAAGATACCGGTACTGCTTCGGGACTGTTTCAGACGAGCCGCTATCTTGGTTCCATATTATCGGGGAGCCTGCTCGGCCTTACGTTCAATCGCCATTTGGACCAGTCCCATCTGCACATGGTCGCCATTATTTGCTTCGTTTTCTGCCTGCTTATTGTTGCGATGGCATGGAAGCTTCCTGGACAATTACAGCTAAAACGACGCAAGAAGGTTTAAAGATGGAATTCATGTTCCTGTCGGTGCAAATCATGCATTTATTTCGGAATTCATGCAGTGCAAATCGCAGTGTCCGCGCAAATCATTGCCAACCGAACAACTTTTTGACCCGTTTTTTTGATTTTCTGCCTGTTGTGGGCTGACATGAAAAAACAGCGGGATCGTACTTGTAATGGGCCAAATTATGAAAGGAACATCTTGGGGGGAACTATATTTTGAATAATAAGTTGACTTTTTCATCATATTTCGTCATTGGGGTTATGTTATTTGCTTTATTCTTTGGTGCCGGAAATTTGATTTTTCCTGCATTGCTGGGCCAAAATGCCGGAACCAATATCTGGCCTGCCGTTCTTGGCTTTTTAATTACCGGTACCGGATTGCCTTTACTCGGCGTGTTGGCAATGGGCTTTTCGGGAAGCAGCAATCTTCAGGAGCTTGCAAGCAGAATTCACCCGTGGTACGCCGTCGTCTTTACTTCACTTCTTTATTTGACGATCGGGCCATTTTTCGCGGCTCCCCGTACAGGGGCCGTTGCCTATGATATCGGGATTTCTCCTTTTGTAGGAGCGGATTATACAAAGGCCGGCCTGTTTATTTTTACATTTTTATTTTTTGCAGTGACATTATGGCTTTCTTTGAATCCATCCAAAATAGTTGACCGTGTTGGAAAAATTCTTTCGCCGGGCATTATTATTTTGCTTGCTGTGTTATTGATTACGGCGATAGTGAATCCGATTGGACCGATCGATTCCCCGCAGGGTGCATATACAAGCGATGCTTTCGTAAAAGGTTTTATGGAAGGGTATAATACGATGGATGCACTTGCTTCGCTTGTTTTCGGGATTATCGTCATCAATGCGATCCGGTCGATCGGTGTTACGTCAAAGGCGGGCGTTTTATCGGCTACCGTTAAATCCGGGGTTGTCGCCACCTTTTTCCTTGCCATTATTTATGTGGGCATTGCCTATTTGGGCGCAACGACCACGAAAGCGTTTGGCCTTTTCGATACAGGCGGCCCCGTACTCAGCCAGGCATCTTCTTATTATTTCGGAACATTCGGTTCTGTTATGTTGGCCATTATCATTATATTGGCATGTTTGACAACAAGCATCGGGTTAATCACAGCTTGCGGTGAATATTTTCATACATTGCTTCCAAACGTAAGTTACAAACTGTTCGTCATTTTCTTTTCGCTGCTTTCTTTTACGGTTGCGAACTTCGGATTAGCGAACATTATCAATTATTCGATTCCCATTTTAATGTTCCTTTATCCGCTTGCCATCGTGCTGATGCTTCTTACATTTTTGTCTCCGTTATTTAACCATGCCCGCCTTGTGTATGTGTCTGTGGCGGCGGTAACATTTTGCATAAGCATCATGGATGGTTTTAAAACGTTCTGTCAACTGTTTGATATCCCTTATTTCGGGTGGATGAGGCCTATTATTTCTTTTTACGAACATACATTGCCGCTTTATAAAGCGGGGCTTGGCTGGCTTGTTCCGGCCCTCATTGTCATCCTGATTACGGGAGTTATCAGCCGTCTTGCCGGTTTATCCGCTTCCGGTGTATCTTCGGACTGAAATGAGCCGGGCCCCTCTTGTTAAGAGGGGCTGTTTATGCTACATTAAAATTACTGCAGCAGGCTCGGGAGGTGTAGTTCAGTGCATGCGTTGGCCATTACTTTATTAATTATTGTTTCGATCGGATTAATTATTGTTGTTTTGCTTCAATCCGGAAAAAGTGCAGGGCTTTCCGGGGCCATTTCCGGTGGTGCCGAACAACTTTTCGGAAAGCAGAAAGCCCGCGGAATGGATCTTGTCCTTCAGCGGATCACGGTTGTACTTTCGATATTATTTTTTGTCCTTACAATGGCCGTAGCCTTTTTTGAAGTATAGTTTTTCACAAACCTGGTTACATGATAACCGGGTTTTTATTTTGCCTGAAAACGATACTTTGCTTAAAATAGGGTAATAGTGTAAATAAAGGATGATAACGAAGGAGAAGGGCGATGAAAATTAAACCACCGAAGCCTTTTATGTTTGAAGCCGGAAAACGTGCTGTATTGTTGCTGCACGGTTTTACGGGAAGCACCGCAGATGTGAGAATGCTCGGGAGATTTTTGGAAAAACAAGGATATACTTGCCACGCCCCTCAATATAAAGGACACGGGGTTCCGCCGGAAAAGCTGGTTGTAACCGGCCCGGATGATTGGTGGAAGGACGTGATGGAGGGCTATCAATTTTTAAAAGAAAAAGGGCATGAAGAAATTGCTGTTGCCGGGCTGTCGCTTGGCGGAGTATTTTCCCTGAAATTGGGCTACACTGTTCCTGTAAAAGGGATTGTTCCGATGTGTGCCCCCATGTACATAAAAAGTGAAGAAGTCATGTACCAAGGGATCTTAAAATATGCACGTGAATATAAACAATTTGAAGGAAAGTCCAAAGAGCAGATCGAACAAGAAATGGAACAGTTTCAGAAAACACCGATGAAAACGTTAAAGGCGCTTCAGCAGCTGATCGGCGATGTCCGGGATTGTGTGGACATGATATATGCACCGCTCTTCGTAGTACAGGCGCGGTACGATGACATTGTCAATCCGGACAGTGCAAATATTATTTATCAGAAAGCGGAGTCCATTCAAAAAGAGTTGAAATGGTATGAACATTCCTCCCATGTGATTACCCTTGGGGAGGAAAAAGAACAATTGCACGAAGATATACTCCGTTTCCTCGAAGGGCTTGATTGGTCCGTTTAGGCTTATTTTTAAGGAGAGAAGCATATGGAAGAACATTTACAGCATCACATAGACAACATATTGGCATATATGAGGGATGAAGCCTACAAGCCGCTATCCGTAAAGGAATTGGAAGAAGCTTTTCAAATTGAAGGATCAGAGGCATTTAAAGATTTTGTAAAGGCGCTTGTCCAGATGGAAGAAATGGGTCTTGTCGTCCGGACAAGAAGCAATCGGTATGGCGTACCGGAAAAAATGAACCTCGTGCGCGGCGTGTTGGCGGGCCATGCAAAGGGATTTGCTTTTCTCATCCCGGATGAACAGGGGATGGATGATATTTTTATTCCTCCCCATGAAAAAAACGGGGCGATGCACGGGGATCATGTCCTTGTCAGGGTTTCACCTTCCAGTTCCGGTTCAAGGCGGGAAGGCACTGTTGTCCGCATTTTAAAGCGGGGGACGGTGCAAGTTGTCGGCACCTACAATGAAAGCAAACACTTCGGTTTTGTGATTCCGGATGACCCGAAAATTGCAGATGACATTTTTATCCCGAAAAATGCCAGCATGGGGGCGGTTGAAGGGCACAAAGTCGTTGTTCGCCTGACGACCTATCCGGAAAACCGGAAAAATGCCGAAGGAGAAGTCATTAAAATTCTCGGGCACAAAAACGATCCCGGTGTCGATATTTTATCGATCATTTACAAGCATGATTTGCCGCTCGCTTTTCCGGATGAAGTGATGGAACAGGCAAACGGCGTTCCCGAGACGATTGACGAAAGCGAGATGGGCAACAGGCGTGATTTAAGAAATGAAACGATTGTGACCATCGATGGGGCGGATGCAAAAGACCTGGACGATGCCGTAACGCTGTCAAAGCTTGATAACGGGAATTACAAGCTTGGCGTTCATATTGCCGACGTCAGCCATTATGTAAAAGAAGGATCGCCGATCGACCGGGAAGCGTTTGAACGCGGGACAAGCGTCTATTTGGTTGACCGGGTGATCCCGATGATCCCCCATCGCTTGTCGAATGGAATCTGCTCACTCAATCCGAAAGTGGACCGCTTTACATTGTCTTGTGAAATGGAAATCACTCCGCAAGGGGAAGTCGTGAATCATGAAATTTTTCAGAGCATCATCCGTTCAACCGAACGGATGACATATTCCGATGTCAATAAAATCCTGATAGACAAAGATCCGGTACTTCGTGCAAAATACGGACCGCTTGTTCCCATGTTCGAATTGATGGAGGAGCTCCAGGGCATTTTACAAAACAAGCGAATGAAGCGCGGCGCCATTGATTTTGATTTTAAAGAAGCAAAAGTAATTGTGGACGATGAAGGAAAACCGGTCGATGTTGTGATCAGGGAACGATCGATCGGGGAACGGATTATTGAAGAATTTATGCTGGCGGCAAATGAAACCGTAGCAGAGCATTTTCATTGGCTGGACGTTCCATTTATTTACCGGATTCATGAAGATCCAAAAGAAGAAAAATTGCAGCGCTTCTTTGAATTTATGACGAACTTTGGCCTTGTCGTCAGGGGAACGGCCAATTCCGTACATCCGCGGGCCCTACAGGAAATTATCGAGGCTGTCCGGGGAAAACCGGAAGAAATGGTTGTTTCGACCGTTATGCTCCGTTCGATGCAGCAGGCCAAGTATGATCCGGAAAGCATTGGCCACTTCGGGCTGTCGACCAAATTTTACACCCATTTTACTTCGCCGATCCGAAGATATCCCGATTTGATCGTTCATCGGCTGATCAGAACCTATTTGTTTGAAGGAAAAATGGATGATGCCACGCGTGAAAAATGGAAGGCAGACTTGGAAGAAATCGCCCATCACTCATCACAAATGGAGCGTCGGGCCGTAGATGCCGAAAGGGATACGGACGAGCTGAAAAAGGCGGAATTCATGGAGGACAAAATTGGCGAGGAATTTGATGGCATTATCAGTTCCGTCACCAATTTCGGGCTGTTTGTCGAGCTGCCCAATACGATTGAAGGCTTGGTCCATGTCAGTTACATGACCGATGATTACTATCACTACGATGAGCGCCAATTTGCGATGATCGGGGAACGGACCGGCAATGTATTTCGGATCGGCGACGAGATTACTGTTCGTGTGATCCATGTCAACAAGGATGAGCATGCGATTGACTTTGAAATCGTCGGCATGAAAAAAAGCCGCAAGCCGGATGCGGAAGGAAACCTCAAAGTGGTCAAATTGAAAAATGGCAAAGAAAAAAATAAGGGAGCCCAAGGCAACAGCAATGAAGAAGATGAGTGGACGACAAGGCGCCCGAGAAAAAAGAAGAAGTCGTATGAAAATACACCCGCGAACGTCCGCCGAAAACGCGGGAAGAAACGGTAAGGTTAGAGAGCCCTGCTTCTAACCTTTTTCCGTTTCGTGTTATAATTGTCCGAAGAGAAAACGGCGAGGGGGAATCAGGATGCCGAAGGGAGAAGGAAAACTGATCGCTCAAAATAAAAAAGCGAGTCATGATTATTTTATAGAAGAGACGTATGAAACGGGGATCGTCCTGAAAGGAACGGAAATCAAAGCAATCCGGGCAGGCCGGGTCAACCTAAAAGACGCCTATGCCCGCATTCAAAACGGTGAAGTATTTCTTCATAACATGCATATCAGTCCATATGAGCAGGGAAACCGCTACAATCACGATCCGCTCCGAACAAGAAAGCTGCTGTTGCACCGCAAGCAAATCAATAAGCTGATTGGGGAAACGAAAGAACAGGGCTATACACTCGTTCCTTTAAAGATTTATTTGAAAAACGGATTTGCCAAATTGCTGATCGGTCTTGGCAAAGGGAAAAAACAATACGATAAACGTGAAGATTTGAAGCGGAAAGAAGCGAAGCGGGACATTGAGAGAGCGTTTCGTGAACGCCAAAAAATGTAAAAAAACGGTCAAGCATTGATTTTTCACGACTTTATGCTATAATAGTCAATGTATTCGACACATCCGAGTATCTAAAACGGACACTCTTTTTGTTAGGAATCTTTTTTAACAAGGGGACGTTTTGGATTCGACAGGGATAGATCGAGCTCAAGTTGCGAGTCGAGGGGATCGTCCTCGTAAAAACGTCAACGCCAATAATAACTGGCAAATCTAACGAAAACCTCGCTTTAGCTGCCTAATAAGGCCTAATGCGGATCCTCCCTCCATCGCCCATGTGGTAGGGTCAGGGTCTCACTCTCAGTGGGCTACGCCGGAAGTCCTCCGCCTGGGGACCATGGAAGAGACCAATCAGGCTAGCGCTTTGGAAGCCCGTCGATAGGCTGAAGAAGACGCGAAACGCCAATATATCGACTACGCTCGTAGATGCTTGAGTGGCGATATTCTTGGACGTGGGTTCGATTCCCACCGTCTCCACCATACATAATATGGTGGTTTTTATTTTGTCTTAAAAACAAGCCCATTCCAGCCTGGCTAATAATCATTTTTAGTTTTCTTTTTCGGAAAAAAGGTAAATTAAAAAGACTGAAGGTTCAGGCATACCTTCGGCCATACAATAGCCTGCTTTCTTGCAGGGGGGCCAGCAACAGGCAGAAATCATCCACCCGAGCCATGGGTGGATGATTTTTTGGTAAAATGATGGATGTGCTATATACAATGAATGTAATAATTTAACACGCAATCATTTTAGACGATCGGTATTCATTATGAATTGGTCCGGCAGGCCAATGCCATTGCCCGCGCCGGCGTTATTCCGCCGAAAACGGTAAAGGACCGGGGCCCCATTGCCCGCGCCGGCGTTATTCCGCCGAAAACGGTCAAAGGACCGGAATCCTATTCGCGATGCAAGAGTGGAGGCCAACGAAAGGATGCAAATGCTCATTGGAGAAAAAGCTGTTTGATTAGGAAGCAATTTGTATTCGCATGATGATATGAGTCAACCTGCATTATTTTCACTCCAAATGATTGTCCGCCCCAAAAAATACGATATAATGAGAAAGAGTTTGTGCTGAAATACAGCATGGATCAAAAAAGGATAATCGTAAGGAGTCTGGATCAAAACTCTTGCTTCTTGGGATACGGCAATAGGGGATATGTATGCAAAAAAATATATTAAACAAGGGACTTCAAATACTAAAAATCATTTTCCCGTTGTTTTTATTGATCTTGGCGGGTTTTGAAATACAAAGGTTTGCCAAAGGTTTGGATTATGGGATGCTTCAGCGTGAAATGAGCCAAATTCAGATGATAGACATGGCGCTCGTTTTATTGGTTGTGGCCTGTGCCATCATTCCCATGTTTTTTTATGATAGTATCATCATAAACACTTTGGGCCTTGATGTGCCGAAAAAACAGTTCATGAAGCGCTCATTGATCGCCAATGCTTTTTCCAACCTGTTAGGCTTTGGCGGGCTAATTGGATTAATGATCAGGACCTATTTTTATGAGTCCCAAAAAATCCCAAGAAAGAGATTGCTCACGACAATTGCATCCGTATCGCTGTTTTATTTGACAGGCATTTCCCTGCTCTCATGGGTCATCATTGCGGGTTACAGGGATATCCCGTTGCTTGTGAATACGAAATGGCTATATTTGGCGGTTCTTGCAGTAGGGATCTATCTGCCTGTTTTATTGTTTGTTTTGAACAGAAATAAAAAGGACATCATTTTGGATATTCCAACCCGATTCAATTTAGTCATCGTTTCTTTATGTGAATGGGGCGGGATCTTCCTGGTCATTTCATTTTTGGCCAAAATTTTGCATATAGATATTGGCTTTCACGACTTGTTTTCAATTTTTATTGTTGCCTGCTGTGCAGGGATCATCAGTATGATCCCGGGTGGACTGGGTTCGTTTGATCTCGTTTTCATTTGGGGAACCGACTATTTGGGGATTCAGGATGAGAAGGTTTTGGTCCTTTTGATGTTATATCGGATCGGATATTTCTTCATCCCTTTTATCATTAGCGTGATTTTATTTGTAAAAGAATATTGGGACAAGTGGAATCTTGCTTGGGAAGATCTGCCCAATATTATCGTCCGATCGGTCAGCCATTTCCTGTTAACCGTATTGATCTTTGCTTCCGGCCTCATTTTGCTGCTGTCGGCATCCGTACCCGGAATCATGGAAAGATTAAGGGTCGTCGAAGAATTCCTGTCCTTTCCGATCATGAATCTCTCCCACCAGCTGACAGTGGCTGCCGGCATTGTCCTGCTCGGATTGTCAAGGGGCATTGAATACAAGGTCAAGCGGGCTTATCACTTGACGATGGCAGTATTAATTGTTGCCGCAGTTCTTGCTCTTTTTAAGGGATTGGACTATGAAGAGGCGATTTTTCTCCTGAGCGTAGCCGTCCTTCTCCGGATGTCCAAGCCAAGATTTTACCGGGAAAGTTATGTTTTGACATGGGGCAAAACCATTTTTGATGCTGCAATACTGATTCTGATTACGTCCATGTACGTAGTAATCGGTTACCTGAATTTGCCAACGGCAAAAATCAGTATCCCGACAAAGCTGATGCCCTATGTTATCACTGATTATCAAGATTTGTTTTTGAGTGCACTGATTGGAATATTGATCGCCATTGGTGTTTTTGTTGCCGGATATGTTTTGGGCAATCCCCGCAAGCTGGTGTTGGAGGCAACGGATACGCAAGAAGAAAAAATTCTAGCTCATCTCAAAAAGTATAAAGGCAATGTGTTAACCCACTTGATTTTTTTACATGATAAGTATATTTTTTGGAACAGCAAGGGAAATGTTCTGTTTCCGTTTCAAAAGTATGCGGATAAGCTCGTCGTCCTGGGGGATCCTGTCGGGGATCAAAAAGATTTTTTCCCTGCTGTGGAAGAATTCCAGCATATTTCCGATTTACATGGGTATACCCCGGTATTTTATCAAGTCGGCATGAACATGCTTCCTTATCTTCATGAAAGCGGGTTTGACTTTTTTAAACTGGGCGAGGAAGGATTTGTTGATTTACAGAACTTTTCTATTTCAGGCAAAAAAATGAAAGGCGCCAGGGCTGTTATCAATAAATTCAAAAGAGAACACTACGGCCTTGAAATCGTAAAGCCGCCCTTCACCCCCGAACTGTTCAGTCAATTGAAAGAGGTCTCGGATGATTGGCTTCAGGGAAGAAGGGAAAAAGGATACTCCTTGGGATTTTATGATAAGTCGTATTTAAATAAGTCTGATATCGCCATTTTAAAAAATGACAACAATGAAATCATTGCTTTTGCAAACCTGATGCCTGTTTATGATGAACACTTTACGATATCTGTTGATTTGATGCGGTATAAACAACAGTCGCCGTCGGGTACAATGGATTATATTTTTCTTTCGCTATTTGAATGGGCAAAAGAAAGGGGTTATATGAGATTTAATTTGGGAATGGCTCCTCTTTCGAATGTGGGTTTATCAAGATTTTCATTTTTAACCGAAAAAATTGCCTCCCAAATCTACCTCCACGGACAATTTCTCTACCATTTTAAAGGCTTGAGATATTTTAAGGAAAAATACGCAAATATTTGGGAGCCAAAATATATGGCTTACCGAAAAAAGTCATCTCTTCCGATCACCATGCTGCATGTGACATTGTTAATTGGAAGAAAGAGACCTCGGTGATATGTCAGATTACAACAGGGCGGCGGTTTTTGGGATACGGAGCGACAGGACGTCGCTGCTTGAGCCCGCGTTCCTCGCCGTGTTTCCTTTATCTCGTCGGAGGCGCTCCAGTCTGTGCGTCAATGGGCAAGGCGCTTTCGCTTTTCTTAAAAAATAAGAAAGCATAAATTGGCATGTCGCCAATTTAATCAAATCCAACCTCCCACCTCTCACCTCTAAGAAAAGACGCGCTAGCGTTTTTCTTATGTTGGTCTAAATTTGCGAAAGATCACTTTGAACAAAAGACGATTGGCAATAAGTGCCCATCGTCTTTTGTGCATACAAACCCAAGGTTTTCTGTTGAGGAAACGGAACACATTTTAGGCGATTTTTCAAACAAAAAATAACCCTCCGCATTGCAAGCGCCGCCTGAACACGGTAAAATCGTTGTCGGCACAACAAAAGCCATATGGGCAGGCAATCAAACAAGCGGTTTGTACAAATTCCGGACGGTCTGCTGATCCATAGTGCAAATGTTGACGGTTATTTAAAACGTGGAGGTATGACGTGAATAAAGAAACAATTCTTATAGTGGATGATGAGAAGGAAATCCGTGATTTCATTACGATCTATTTAAGAAATGAAGGGTATAAAGTGTTACAGGCCGAAGATGGAGAAGAAGGCTTGGAATTATTAAAAGCAAATGAGGTCCATTTAATCGTGCTTGACGTGATGATGCCCAAAATAGATGGTATCCATATGTGCATGAAAGTCAGGGAAATAGCAGAAATGCCCATTATTATGTTATCGGCGAAAACACAAGATATGGACAAAATACTGGGATTGACAACAGGGGCAGATGATTACGTAACAAAACCATTTAATCCATTAGAACTAATCGCACGCATAAAATCACAGCTCCGCAGGTATACGAAAATGAATGGGGGAATGAAAAATAACGAACATGAAATTGAGATTGAAGATATGCTAATTAATGCAGCAACACACGAAGTAAAAGTAAGGGGAAGTAAAATCAAATTAACTCCCCGGGAGTTTTCCATTCTCGAACTGCTTGCTCGAAATCGTGGTATTGTTTTTAGTGCCGATCAAATTTATGAAAGAGTGTGGAAGGAACAATCTTTTCAATCTGATAATACGGTAATGGTGCACATTCGGAAAATTCGCGAAAAAATAGAAGAAAATCCCAGGAAACCTCGTTATATTCAGACTGTATGGGGGGTGGGGTATAAGATTGAAAAAGATTAGACCATTTTCTTTTATAAAACGGCTCATAAAACCCGTGACAGCCCCCATTCAAAAAAGTATTAGGCTTCAGCTTATTACTACGTTTGTTTTCTGTATATTGTTAGGGTTTCTGGCGTCAAGTGCAACAGCACCACTATTTGAAAACATGAATAAAAAAGCGATGATCGATTACAGCAGCAGCATGGAACAAATGAACTGGCGAGCAAAATATACGGCAGAAGCGGCGGTGGAAGAAAATACCATCGATGCGATCAACAAACTGATTGATGAGGAAGATCAACTTTTAAAAAATGGGCAAAACGCCTTAAAAGTACTTGTTACTGATGAAGCCGGCAAGGTTTTGTATAAAACAAAACAAGCAGAGGAAGTTCAAATAAATCTGCATGATACGATGAGTAATGTCATGTCATTTGCCATTAACCGTCCAGATTATACAGATGACAAGGAATGGTCGCGCAGAGAGTTTATAACGTTTTATCCTGTTAGCATTAAAGGAAAAAGCTTATATCTGTTTGTAAGCGGAATTCCGGAAGGAAATGTAAGCTATGAGACGAAAAAAGGACCTTTTCCATTGATCATTGGATTTTTTGTGTTTATCTTTACTTACTTTTATATGACTAAACGAAAGATGAAGCAAATTGAAGCAATGGCAGAAGGTGTAAAAGAAATGGCAAAAGGAAACTTGGCATATCGTATAAAACTGAAAGGCCAGGATGAAATTGCTTCATTAACCGGGAACATTAATCATATGGCCGAAGAGCTCATGATGAAAATTGAAAAAGAAAGAAAAGCGGAAAAGCAAAAAAATGAATTAATTACAAACGTATCGCATGATTTGCGGACGCCGCTCACATCAATAATGGGCTACTTGAGCTTGCTGCGTGATGGGAAATACGAAAATGATCAACAACATAAAGAATATATAAAAGTTGCGTTCTCAAAGTCTGAACAACTTAAAAATTTAATCGATGATTTATTTGAATATACAAAGCTTACAGATGAAAATTTTGTATTACATTTACAGGAAGTATGTATAAATAAGCTACTTGACCAATTAATCGAAGAATTGGTACCTCACCTGGAAGAGCGCGGGCTTTCAATTTTGAAAAATTTCCCAGCCGAAGATGTATACGCTGTTGCAGATTCTGAGCAAACAGTACGACTGTTTGATAATTTATTGATGAATGCCATTAAATATAGTACCGAAGATAGCGAAATTCAAGTTTCGCTGCAAAGAGAGCAGGATAACCTTAAATTATCAATTGCAAATCACTCCGAAGAGTTTTCCAAGGAGGAAATGGATAACTTATTTGAACGCTTTTACAAAAAAGACCGATCCAGGAGCAGGGTGGAAGGATCCGGACTCGGTCTTTCGATTGCAAAAAGTATTGCAGAACTGCAGGGTGGAGAGATTCAAGCGGAATATGAAGATGGAGTCGTTCAATTTCACATTTTACTCCCGGCTTTGGCGCAAAAATGAATTCCAAATGATTTTACAAATTCATGTACCTTTCTAACAACTCTCACAATGTGAGAGTTTTTTTATGCAATCAACATCGTTATTTCTATAAGCATCTTAAGAAAATCTTAAGATGCTTCCCGGTTTTTTATTAAGAATTCCACCTTATACTGGGATTATCTTATATAGCTTTATAGACATCCCAAAGGAAAACGGGAGAAAGAAAGGTGGAAATAGAGATGAAAAAAATAGTATTTGGCATTTTGGTATTGGTGATGATTGGAATTGGAGCATCGGCCCTTATTGGAGAAGATGTAAGGGATCGGTTTAATCCACTTGTGAAAGAAAAAGATGTATACGTCCTTATCAAAGGTGAAGGAAAACCGAATCCGGATTTTCCGCATAGATATATGTTCATGTTGAATGGAGTGGACAAAGCCGGAAATGAAGAAGAAATTAAATTAACTGCCTCAACTAAAAAATTCCCGGAAAACAGCTATTTAAAAGTTCATGTAAAAGGCAAATATGTTTTCGAATATGAGACTGTACAAGAAAAAGAAGTTCCCGAAAAGGCAAAAGGAATACTTGAAAAATAACAGGGGAGCAGCCGTTACAACTGCTTTACAACAGGGCAAAAACGAACAGGCGGGAGGTATATGATGGACAAAACAGTTGTAAATGCAAAACATGTTCAAAAAATATACGGAAAAAAAGGCGAAAATCAATCACATGCATTAAGAGGAATATCGTTCTCGATGCAAGAAGGTGAGTTTGTGGGCATTATGGGTCCATCCGGTTCAGGAAAAACTACTTTATTAAATATAATCTCAACCTTAGATAAAGCGACAGGCGGCATTGTTGAAATTGCGGGTACAGATATTACGAAAATGAAGCAAAGAGAATTATCCGACTTCCGTTCCCGAAAATTAGGATTCATCTTTCAAGACTTTAACCTGCTCGAAAATTTAACCATATATGAAAATATTGCACTGCCGCTTTCACTCCAAGGCATCCCTTCAAAAAAAATTGGACCGAAGGTGGAAAAGGCAGCGGAAATGCTGGACATTTCATCTCTTCTTCCAAAATATCCAGCGGAAGTTTCAGGTGGACAAAAGCAACGTTCCGCTGCGGCGCGTGCACTGGTACATGAGCCGGCAATCATATTGGCGGACGAGCCGACAGGAGCGCTTGATTCCAAGAATGCCACCACCCTTTTGGAGGCAATGCAAAATTTAAATAAAAAACAAGGTATATCCATTATGATGGTCACTCATGACCCATATAGCGCCAGTTACTGTCAGCGCATTTTATTCATTCAAGACGGCAAGCTGAATAAAGAAATTCACCGCGGAGGTTCGCGTGAGGCGTTCTACAAAGAAATCTTGGAAGTGATTGCAGACATAGGTGCACATAAAGCATAAGAAAGGGCGTTCAGCATGTTATTTAAGCTTTCCATGTCAGGACTAAAAAGTAAGCAGAAAGATTACATAGTCCTGCTCGTTGGTCTCGTTATGTCCATTTCAATTTTTTACATGTTTCAAACACTGGCCTTAAATAAAGCATTTCTGGAAGCAAATTCGATGATTGACTCAATTGAATTTGTTTTTCAAACAGGGTCCGTTTTATTAGCCATACTTACGTTCTTTTACATTTTATATGCGAACTCCTTCTTGTTATCTCTTCGCCAAAAAGAGTTCGGAATGTATATGATGCTGGGCGCAAAAAAGTATAAGGTTGCATTATTCATGTTTATGGAGACCATTGCCATCGGGACAGCATCTTTGGTTATTGGTACGATAGCAGGTGTTGGACTTGCACAAGGAATTGGACAATTACTTATGAAACAACTTGATTTTTCCGGGGAAGGTTATATAGGATTTTACGTACCTTCTTTGGTAATGACTTGTATTTTCTTTTTCTCAATATTTGTATTATCCGCCTTGATCAATAGTGTTAAATTATCACGTATCTCGGTTTTGCAGCTTGTACATGCAGATGCCCATGTAAAAGGTGCTGTTATGAAAGGGAAAGTCAATGTGGCAGTTGCATGTTTCTCCATTATTTTATTGGGAATTGGCTATGCCTCCATGATGACCCTGGATAAGTTAAAAGAATCAGGGATCATGATTGCAATGCTTTGTACAACGGGAGGAACGTATATGCTATTTGCTTCTGTCCTGCCCCTTCTCATAAAAAAGCTGCAAGGAAATAAGAAATACCGTGAAAAAGGGATCAATGCTTTCACATTGGCTCAATTAAACTTCCGTATAAATCAATTGGCGAAAGTTCTCGCAACCGTAGCAATGTTAGTTGCGCTTGGGGCAGGGGCAATCTCGGGAGGTATGGCCTTTAAAAATAATGTGATCAAATCAACGGAACGATTTGAAATATATGATACAGTGATTTACAGCCCAACAGCAGAAGAAATGAACATCTTAAATAGTATTCCTTTTAATGAAAAAAATGAGTATCGTTATAAAGTAGATAATCAGTTCATTTATTATGTAAAAGAGGATCTGGAGAAAAATCGCCCGCTCATACATGACGAACAGGATATTGGTAAAGTAAAACGTGTTTCTGAAAACCTGCCGGCAGGAGCTGTTTCAAATGATCATCAAGAAAATAATGTAAATAACAAAAAGATCATTCCGGATGAATGGGATACGGCGTTAAGATCACTACAGCCTGCGTATCTCAATTACCTTGATAAACAGATAAAAATAGTGGACTTACACATGTATCCACATATAAAAGGAAAAAAAGGAATAGTATTTTTCGGAAAAACAGATGATTTTGCCGCTCATATTCGTGAATGGAAAAAACTCGACCAATTGCAGCTGGATAAATATGAACATATAAAAGCTGAGGATATATTGAGTAAATATAAAATATATGATGAATTTTCTGCTGTTGCCAGCGGAACAGTGTTTATGGGCTTCTTCCTGGGAATTGCTTTTCTGGCCATGTTGGCGAGCTGCTTAATGTTTAAAATTCTCTCCGGGGCAACCACGGATATAAAACGATATGAAATGCTTCGCAAAATGGGTGTTTGCAGCAAGTTATTAACGAAGTCCATTTATAAGGAGTTATTTTTAGTGTTTTTAATCCCGGCCATTGTTGGCATTGCCCACGTATTATTTGGAATAAAAATTTTTGGATTTATCGTAATTGACCCGTATTTTCGCATTTGGACGCCCATTGTCATTTTTTTAATCATTTACTCGGCATATTACTTTCTGACAGTTCAATTATATAAGGGAATTGTATTACCGAAAGAAGGATAATCAAGAAAAGAGCTGTAACATGGATGGTGATAAAATAGAACAAATCATTCATCATTTCTCAAAAATGTTGAGGATTTAGACTTTGGACCCGTGGCGTTGCGGGTCTTTTTATTTGGTAAAAGATATTCTAAAAAATGATTAAAAATCATTGACAAAAATAATTAAAACATGATAACATAATATATTTTTCATTTTAATTTTGTGATATAATGAACATTGGATATGAATAGGAGGCTGATTTTTTGTTTAACGTTGACGATAAAGTATTTTACCCAATGCATGGAGCAGGAGTCATTTTGTCGATTGAGGAAAAAAACTTCTTTGGCCAAAAAGAAACATATTATATTATCTCTATTCCAACGAGTAAGATGGATGTAATGATTCCCAAGAAAAAAGCAGCAGCAGCTGGCATTCGTTCGATTACAGACAGAGAAACGGCCAACGAAGTTTTGTCGACGCTTCACGATTCCGGAACAGATTTCAAGCTTCCTTGGAAACAGCGTTATAACTTGAACATGGAAAAAGTGAAGACCGGCACGTTTTACGCGACCGCCGAAGTCATCCATGATCTTATTTGCCAGGGCAGCGAAAAAGTGTTAAACGGAAGTGAAAAACAATTGTTGAATGAAGCCAAGAAGTTAATCATCAGTGAATTGGCGCTCATCAAGGGTGTAAATGAAGCCCAAGCCGCCAAATTATTAAAGCAAATCAGCTAAGGGGACTCTCTTAAAAAAAAAGGGGGCACCCTTGTTTTTAATTTGGGGCATTGGGGTAAATCATGTTGAATTGAAATAGGGAGCTTTATCGTTTAAAAATGGAAGCCCTTATGTTAGACTTTTAACTAATCGGAACTTTCTAAAATATTTCGGAAAGGAGAGAACAAGGTGGCAAAAGAATACTTTGTAACGATTAACGGCGAAAAGATTCAAATAAAAGGCACCGGAACTGTAATGGAAACATTGAAAGCACTGGAAATTTCAGTTCCGGATGTTTGTTTTCATCCGAGCCTCGGAGCGCTCGAAACGTGTGACACGTGCCTCGTAAAGGTGAACGGTGAATTCGTCAGATCATGTTCAACTGAAATCAAAGCCGGAGATGTCGTTGAGACGGCAGCGGATGACGTAAAAAAAGCACAAGTCGTCGCAATGGATCAAATTTTGCACAACCATGAATTGTATTGTACCGTTTGTGATTACAATAATGGGACGTGCGAGGTACATAACACGGTAAAAGAGATGAAGATCAACCATCAAAGCATTCCGTTTGAGCCGAAGCCGTATGAAGTGGATGACTCCCATCCGTTTTACCGCTATGATCCCGATCAATGCATCTTGTGCGGACGCTGCGTGGAAGCGTGCCAAAACGTCCAAGTAACAGAAACGCTCACAATAGATTGGGAGCGGGAGCATCCGCGCGTCATTTGGGACAACGACGTTCCGATCAATGAATCATCATGTGTATCGTGCGGCCACTGCTCTACCGTCTGTCCTTGCAACGCCATGATGGAAAAGGGAATGGAAGGTGAAGCAGGGTATTTAACGGGGCTTAAAAGAGAGACGCTGCGCCCGATGATTGATTTGACCAAAGACGTTGAAACCGGATATGGGTCCATCTTGGCGATTTCCGATATGGAAGCTGCAATGAGGGAAGAGCGGATTCAAAAGACAAAAACCGTCTGCACATATTGCGGTGTGGGCTGCAGCTTTGATATTTGGACAAAAGGACGGAAAATCCTGAAAGTGGAGCCAACGGTGAAAGCGCCTGCAAATGGCATTTCCACCTGTGTAAAAGGAAAGTTTGGCTGGGATTTCGTAAATAGCGAGGAACGATTGAAAAAGCCGCTCATCCGGGATGGAAATGTTTTCCGGGAGGCAGAATGGGAAGAAGCCTTAACCCTTATTGCAGAAAAATTGACCGCCATAAAAAATGAATTCGGACCTGATGCACTTGGCTTTATCAGCTCTTCAAAATGCACAAATGAAGAATCTTATTTAATGCAGAAATTGGCAAGAGGCGTTGTCGGTACGAATAATATTGACAACTGTTCCCGCTACTGTCAATCGCCTGCAACGATGGGTTTGTTCAGGACAGTGGGGTACGGGGGAGATTCCGGTTCCATCAAAGATATTGAGCAGTCTGACATGGTATTGATCATCGGTTCCAACACCGCCGAATCTCATCCAGTCCTGGCGACAAGGGTAAAGCGTTCCCATAAACTGAAGGGGCAAAAGCTCGTTGTTGCGGACTTGAGAAAACATGAGATGGCCCAAAGGGCAGATGTGTACATGAAACCCAGGCCATCGTCCGACATCGTATGGTTATCCGCCGTAACTAAATATATCATCGATCAAGGGTGGGCAGATGAGTCCTTCATCCAATCCAAGGTCAACGGCTTTGATGTATATCGCAGCAGTTTAGATCCATACACGCTGGAATTTGCAGAAAAAGAAACGGGCGTATCAAAGGAAACGCTCATCAAAGTGGCGGAAATGATTCACGAATCAAAGAGCATGGTCGTCCTGTGGGCGATGGGCGTTACCCAGCAACTCGGCGGAAGTGATACGAGCACAGCGATATCCAACCTCCTGCTTGTTACCGGAAATTATGGACGGCCGGGTACAGGGGCCTATCCGCTTCGCGGGCACAACAATGTTCAGGGAGCAAGTGATTTTGGCAGCATGCCGGATCGGTTTCCCGGATATGAAAAAGTGGCAGACGAGCAGGTACGGACCAAATATGAAAAGGGCTGGGGCGTAAAACTGCCGGAACATCCTGGATTGAACAACCACGAAATGGTCGATGCCATGCATGACGGCAAGTTAAGGGCGCTATATTTGAAAGGGGAAGAGATGGCCCTCGTTGATTCGAATATCAATTACGTACAGGCTGGATTTGAAAAACTGGACTTCTTTATCGTACAGGACATCTTTTTTTCAAAAACGGCCCAGTACGCCGACGTTGTTCTTCCGGCTGCACCAAGCCTGGAAAAGGAAGGTACTTTTACAAATACGGAGCGCAGAATCCAAAGGCTTTACCAAGTGTTTGAACCGCTTGGCGAGTCCAAGCCGGATTGGCAAATTATTATGGAGATCGCCAACAGGCTCGGAGCTGGCTGGAAATATGAACATCCAAGCGAAATCATGGAAGAGGCTGCCAGCCTTGCTTCACAATTTGCCGGCGTCAGGTATGAACTGCTGGAAGGATATAACAGCCTGCAGTGGCCTGTAAAAGAAGATGGAACAGACAGCCCGCTTCTCTTTACAGACGGATTTCCATTCCCGGACGGAAAAGCACGCTTATTCCCCGTCCAATGGACAAGGCCGCTTGAGTATGAGGAACAATATGATATTCATGTCAATAATGGCCGTTTGCTGGAGCATTTCCACGAAGGAAACATGACATACCGGTCCGAAGGCATTTCTTCAAAAACACCGAGCGTATTCCTGGAAGTATCCCCGGAATTGGCGCGGGAACGAAAACTGGCAAGCGGGACGCTTGTCCGGCTGACGTCGCCATACGGCCAGGTAGAAGTTCCGGTTCATGTGACCGACCGTGTAAAAGGCAAGGAAGTGTATTTGCCGATGAATAATATGGACAAAGGGACGATCAACAAACTGACGAGCAGCTATGCCGATAAAGATACCGATACACCTGCCTATAAGGACGTTATGGTCAAGCTTGAAGTGATTGAAGAAAAAGGAAAAGACCCGCTCCCGCGCATTAACCACAGATTTGGAAACCCCCAGCCGCAAAGAGGAGTGGAAGTGGAAAGAAAATGGGCAAGGCCTGATTACGTATTCCCGGGCGATTTTATAAAAAGGGAGGACAAGGCGACACATGGCTGAACCGATTAAAGATATTCAGTTTCAAGTCCCCGATATCCAAAAACAGAAGCAAAAAGAGTTGCAAGAAATAGAAGAGGCGCTTTTAAATCACAAAGATGCTGTACTTGATATCATGGAAATTATTGGCTACCTGAAACAAAGGGGGATCCTTGATCTCGTAAAAGGGCTGTTGGGCCAGGGTGACAAAGTACTGGATATTCTCGTCAACACTGCGAATATGAACGAAAATAAAAATTCGATCAAAAATATCCTGCTCCTGCTTGGCACAATTGGCATGATCAATGTCACCCAGCTTGAACCATTCCTTTTAAAGCTCAATGCGGGAGTCGCGAAGGTTGCCGAAAGTGAGGGGCAGCAAGATGGAAAAACGGGCTATATTGGCCTGGCCCGCGCTTTAAAGGATCCTGAAATCAACAGGGCCATTACATTGATCCTCGAATTTTTAAAAGGAATGGGACAGGATATGAGCAATTTGGAAAAAAACAAACCGTCATCATCTCCGGATGAAAAACAGATGATGGACAGCGGAGAAACATTGGAGCCAAAAAGATAAGAAGCGCAAACGCCCTGCCTACAGGTGTTGAAGTTTCCTCATTTCCCTTATATTTGGGGCATTAACAATTTTATACTTCCTAATGCGAAAAAAGCCGGGGTGATCCCGGCTTTTTTGTTATTGAACGTACTATTTGTGAATATAACTTTTCGTTTTGATGCTACTACGTGACCGAAAAGTGTGAGAACGGTTGATTGGGGTCACATAGAGAGTATCTACGTGACCGAAAAGCGTGAGAACGGTTGATTGGGTCACAAAGAGAGGCTCTACGTGACCGAAAAGCGTGAGAACGGATGATTTGGGTCACAAAGAGAGGCTCTACGTGACCGAAAAGCGTGAGAACGGTTGATTGGGGTCACATAGAGAGTTTCTACGTGACGGCAAAGCGTGGGAACGGATGATTTGGGTCACGCACAGGATGTGCTAGTGCAGGCGAAGCGACAGGACAAGGAAAGCTTCGGGAGCATCTGCATCGCACGAAGGAAAAGCGAAGCTTTTTCGAGGACGTCGCTGCTTGAGCCTGCCTTCGTCGCCGTGTATCCTTTATCTCGTCGGAGGCACTCCAGTCTGTACGTCGACGGGCAATGCGCTTGCGCTTTTCTTATGGCATGGGGCTTTATGAGATAGCGAATGGAAGATGCCCGGGTAACTCCAATTTTAACAGATGTGTAATTTGTCGAAAATTAGTGGTCTGTATGTTCCTTTAGTTCGTGTATAATAGAACTAATATCAAGTTCGCTTTATATAGAACAAATCGGATATAAGGGAGGATATGATGGGATATCAGCTTGTCATTGATTTTTCACCTGTTTATGAATTGATTAACAGTCTCTATAAGTATATCTACCATAAGCAAGTCAAACATTTATTCTTGCAGGATGACTGGTTTCGTGAAACCAAGCGGAAATTGGCCCCGCAATTTGCCGGACAATTGGCTGATGAACGTTTTGAAGTATTGCATCGCCTAAATTTGCTTGTTTGGCAGTATAAAGGTGATCAGACGGCAGATGCATTCCTTTCATGGCTGCAAAACCAGCCGGCAGGAGACATTTATGAGCTCCTCTCTCCATGGGTACGTTCCATTCCGGGCAATCTTGGAGAGATCCGCGATCGAATGGTATATCTATTGGCAAAGTGGAATGAGCAATACTTTCAACACATGGATGCCAATATCTTGCAAGCTTTGGAAAAAGATGCGGATGAAAAGGAACGGCTGCTCACAACTCTTTCTCCAATTGATCTCATCGAAGAAGCAACAAACGGGATTAGGCTTGAAGAAACGGAAGAAGTAAAGACGGTTATTTTAACGCCGCAATATCACTATTATCCTGCTGCCATTTTAGATTTCCATGAACATATTTGTACGTGCCTCTATCCATCCACGAGTGCAATGAAAACGGCCAATGGAGAAGTTGGCGGGAAGATGTATTCACTGGTTTCCATTACTCAAGCACTTGCGGATTCCAATCGTTTAAAAATCTTGCGGGCACTGAATCAGCAACCAGCTAATTTTGCCGAGATTCACAAACTTCTTGGATTGGCAAAAAGCACAACCAATCACCATATCACTGCATTAAGAAGAGCGGGATTGATCCGTGCCCATCACTTTGGCAAATCAACGGCACAGAAATACAGCTTGAGAACAAGTACAATCGAAAAGCTTGGGGAGCAAATCATGGCGTTCATCAACGAGTAAAAAAACAGGTAAGGGAGATACATGATGAATAAATTTGTTCAAACATTCAATCAGTATCATCCAATTGTCAATACATTGCTTTTTGGTACGTTGGTCTTAGCGATCGGAAGTTGCATCAGTATATTGTATTTCCCTTTATATTTAGTAAAGGAACATCACTTAGATCCAGTGAAAATTGCTTTAATAATAGGAAGCGGATCACTGGCGGCTACGTTTAGCGGCTTTGTCGCCGGTGTTGTATCGGATTTTATCGGACGAAGAAAGGTGATGTTGGGTTCTTTATACGCATCCTCCTTCATTTTTTTTGGATTCATGTTATCGAAGCAAGTGTATTTCCTCATTTTGATGCTACTGTTGCAGGGCGTAAGCACCTCTTTTTTTGCCCCGGTATCCAAAGCATTGGCTGCCGACCTGACAGCTGTTGATCGCAGGATGCGCGTGTTCTCCATCCGCTATACGATCCATAATATCGGATATGCGATTGGTCCTTCTATCGGGGCTTATTTATGGCTGAAAGAAACGGTTGATCCATTTTTTGCCACAGGTTGTTTATATGGCGGGTATAGCGTTCTTCTGCATGTATTATTAAATAAATATGGCATTAAACAGATTGAAGGGGAGCAATTAAAAGAATCGCATACGATCAAAGGAGCGTTTCGTGTCATCAAATATGATAAGGCCCTTTTCTTTTTTGTATTGGGAGGTCTCGTCAGTACGACTGTATATGGACAGTGGTCTGTCACGATGCAGCAATATTTAAATGAGCATTTTATAAATGGTACGCTGCTTTACACTTCAGTTCTAACCGTGAACAGTGTATGTGTCATTTTGTTTCAATACCCTATTTCGAGATGGGCCGAGCGTTTTAAGCCGTTTACGATAGTCGTTGCAGGCAGTGTTCTCTTTTCAATGGGAATGAGCGGTTTTGCATTCGCTACTGGCTGGTTTACGCTGATATTATGTATGGTGATCTTTACGATTGGGGAGACGATGGTCATCCCGTCGGAGTATATGTTGATTGATCATATTACACCCGATCGCCTGCGTGGAATGTATTATGGGGCCCAAAACTTGACGGGTGTCGGAAATTTCTTTGGACCTTTGGCGGGTGGATACTTGTTACTGCATTTTGGCGGCAGTGTGATGTTTTTAGGATTTGCACTTCTGGGAATCATGAGTATCTTCTTTTTTTGGCGCGGACAAATCATTCAAGATCGCAAAAGCATCAACAAAAGGGGCAATAGCGTTGTATTATAACTTTGGGGCATCATGTACCATCGCCCACTCCCAAAGTCTGCTTTTTGCCCCATCCTTAGCCGTGTTCACGAACGCATGTACATTATTGCATCACCCCATCCCTTTCCTTTATAAATTCCCTTTCGGATCAAGCGCATCACGCAGGCCGTCTCCGACAAAGTTAAAGCACAACACTGTAATTAAAATCATTAACCCGGGGAATGCCGGATACCAGGGAGCTTTCAGGAGTACCGTAAAGTTTTGCGCATCTTCGAGCATGTTTCCCCAGCTGGGCGTTGGCGGTTGGACACCGAGGCCCAAATAGCTCAGTGCGGCTTCAGTCAAAATGACGGTTCCAATCAATAATGTTGCGGTAACTATAATCGGTCCCATGGCATTGGGCAATATATGGCTAAAAATAATTTTGGAAGGCCTTGTCCCGATCGTTTTGGAGGCAAGCACAAACTCCCTCGTCCGCAAGGATAAAAATTCTCCCCGGACAATTCTCGCAGTAGTTGTCCATGACGTAATGGCAAGAATGAAAATCAGCTTTTCAACGCCCGGCTGAAAAATCGCAACAATTGTAATCAGCAGGAAAATAGACGGAATAGAAATGACGATATCGACAAACCTCATTAAAATAGCGTCAAT
The DNA here is from genome assembly GCF_047228825.1 of Siminovitchia jepli. Classification (NCBI taxonomy): domain Bacteria; kingdom Bacillati; phylum Bacillota; class Bacilli; order Caryophanales; family Bacillaceae; genus Siminovitchia; species Siminovitchia jepli. The sequence goes on along the minus strand of NZ_JBFEGN010000009.1, from coordinate 37,297 downwards.
GATCCCACCGCAGTATCCGGCGACTGCGCCGATTGTCGTTCCAATCACAAGTGCGCCCGCAACAGAGCCAAAGCCCACCAGCAGGGAAATCCTTCCCCCATACAATAAACGTGAAAAAACATCCCTGCCAAACCTGTCGGTTCCGAGCCAATGGTCGGCGCCCGGCGGCGCCAATTTGTTTGCCAGGTTTGTCTGCCCGGGATTGCAAGGGGCAATCCACGGGGCGAGCAAAGCGGAGAGGATGATAATCAGCAGTACAACGGCGCCCAAAACGGCCAGTTTATTTTTTTTGAACTTGCGAATAAATAATTTTGTAAGTGTTTCCGGTTTCTCCTGTATGTTGGGATTCATCCGAATTGTTTCATGGTTAGATTGCACCATCACACCTCCTTAATACTCGATCCGCGGATCAAAAATGGCGTACAAAATATCGGCCAATAAATTTCCAATAACAACGAATACGGCTGTCAGAACCGTCAATGCCATGATGACAGGATAGTCGCGAGTAAAAGCCGATTCAATAAACAATCTGCCTATTCCCGGCCAACCAAAAACCGATTCAGTAATGGCCGCCCCTCCGATGAGATTAGGGAGTATCAATCCGAACATGGTGATAATGGGAATCAGTCCGTTTCGCAGCCCGTGCTTTAATACGACTGTCCGCTCCCTGAACCCTTTCGATTTGGCCGTTCTGATGTAATCCTGCTGCAATACCTCCAGCATGCTCGAGCGGGTATAGCGGGTTAGGGCAGCCATGTCGGCCGCGGCCAGTACAAAAGCCGGCATCACAAGGTGATGGAGCCTGTCCCATATGCTGAATGGGGCATTAAGTGTCGCCACACCGCCGGTCGGGAACCACCCAAGCTGAACACCGAAAAAAATAATCATCATCAGGCCGAGCCAAAAATTTGGGGTAGCCACGCCGAGAAATGAGCCTACCGTCACTGTATAATCCAGTTTCGTATAGGGTCTTGTGGCCGAAAATATTCCGAGCGGAACTGCAATGAGGAAAGCAATGAGCGTGGATGTACCCATTAATAAAAGGGTGTTGGGCAGGCGGTTCATGACCATTTCACTGACAGGCACACCTCTTCTGATAAGGGAAGTGCCGAAATCGCCTTTCAGCATATTCCCGAGCCATTTGCCGTATTGGACATGAACGGGATCGTTTAATCCGTATTTTTCTTCAAATTTTATTTTGTCTTCCGGCTTTATTTTCGGGTCCATCAACAAAGTTGTAGGACCGCCCGGCGCTGCTTGAATAATGGCAAAAGAAATAATCGTGATTCCGATCAACAACGGTATTGCCATAAGAACCCGGCGAATAATATAAGAAGTCATTCGAATTCCCCCTTCCACTGAATCAAAATCTTGTTAAAAATCCGTGTTCAAAAAGTTGACAAATCAGAAGGCCGATTAAAGGCCCGCGTCCTGTAGCAACGTCGGCACTAGCACATCGTGCGTCGCAAGAAGGGTGGGGCGGCGAAGTTTTGAGCAGCGGAATGTATTTTTAAATACATGAGCAGCGCAAAAACGAGCCAACGAAGAGATTCGCCGCTTATCATTTGGCGACTTTTTAAACATCCTCTAAAAGGAAAAGGGGAAACGGGTGTCCATTTCCCCATATTCCTTCATCTTACTTATCAAGCCACCATTGATGGGGTTTATAAATCGGCACTCTGGGATGGAATTCGTAGCCTTGCATTTCTGCCGGCATGGCCCTGAATTCTATCGGGTAGTAAAGGAATGTGTACGGCTGGTCTTCTGCCAGCTTTGCCTGAATTTCACCAAGCATTTCTTTTCGTTTTTCCTTGTCTTTCTCCTGCAGCTGCTGGTCCATCAGTTTATCAAGCTCGGGATTGGAATACGCGTGAAAGTTTAAGCCTTTTTCAATTTCCTTTGTATGGAAAATACCGCTTGGATCCGGGTCCGTTGCCAGTGCCCAGCCCAAAACAATCGCGTCAAAGTCCCAAACGCCGGGATCCAAATCGGCAATTAGAGAACTGAATTCCACGACCTTTGGCTTCGCCTCAATGCCGACTTCCTTCAGCTGCTCCTGAAGCAGTACGACAATATCCTCGCGGGCTTTGTTTCCTTGGTTGGTTTTTACTTCAAACGAAAATCTCTTGCCGTCTTTTTCAAGAATGCCGTCTTTGCCCGGTTTCCAGCCGGCTTCAGCGAGCAATTTCTTCGCTTTTTCCGGATCGTAATCAAACTTGGGTACATCCGGATTGTATGCCCAGCTTACAGGGCTTTCCGGAACGTGGGCAACTTCCCCGTGTCCTTCCAGAATCTCATTGACGATTGCTTCCCTGTCAATGGCATGAGTGATCGCCTGGCGGACATTTTTATCTTTAAATAATTCGTTGCGCAAGTTGCCGGTGAAAAAAGTATAGGAAAGTGCCAACCCTTCTTCAATTTTAATTCCGGCTTCATCCTGGAAAGATTTAACCGTTTCGATATCGGAAGGCGGGACGCCTGACCAGAAATCAATGTCGCGGTTTTGCAGTTGGGTCAGCATGGCATTTGCATCCGGGATAATTTTAAACGAGATGGAGTCCAAATGCGGCCTGCCTTGATAATAATCTTCAAAAGCTTCCACTTTTACGTATTCCCCGTCTTTCCACTCAACAAATTTAAAGGGACCGGAACCAATCGGTTTTTTCGTATTAAATTCATGCTCGCCAAGATCAGCGATGGGAACATCTTTCAGAATATGCTCCGGCAAGATGCCAAATCCCAAACCAACGGAATGGAATTGGGCGTCTACTCTCTTTAAATGAAATTTGACGGTCAAGTCGTCTACTTTTTCAACACGATCCAGTGCCTCGAATTCAGACATTCTCGGTCCGTCATAATCATCGCTTAACGGAATGCTGTAAGTAAAAACGACATCATCGGCAGTCAAGTCTTCGCCGTCATGGAACTTGATGCCTTCCTTTAATTTGACTGTGTAGGTCAGGCCGTCTTCTGATTCTTCCACAGTTTCAGCGAGCGCATCTGTAGTGGGAGAAAGGTCTTCTTTACTGGAGCCGACCAAGCCCTCGAAAATGAGGTCTTCAATATCGCCGCTCGCCGTATCGTCGGAATAAAGCGGGTTAAAAAGCGTGGGTGATCCGGATGTTCCGATAACCAGATCTCCGCCATCCACTGGCTCCTTATTTTCTGCCGGCGCTTTATCTTCCTTTGGCTTGCCTTCCCCGGTTCCGGTTTTGTTTCCGCTGCACGCGCCAAGAAAAAGCGAAAGGACAAGCATCAAACTGAGCAGTAACCATGCAGGTCTTTTCATCGTACAAACCTCCTTCATTTATGTTGCATAAAACCCCAAAAGAGCGGCGCCATGTATCACCCCTTTCAAAGGATTTTATGATTTTCATATAAATGGCATGCAACAAAATGCTCTGTCTTTATCTCTTGAAAAACCGGCTCAATGTTCCTGCAAATATCCATGGCTGCCGGACAGCGGGTATGGAAGACACATCCTGCCGGCGGATTTGCCGGGTTGGGCACGTCTCCTTTCAAGACGATCCTTTCCCGTTTGACGGCACCCTTTTTCCGGGGAACCGGGACAGCGGACAACAGCGCCTGAGTATACGGGTGGAGCGGGTCTTCATATAAATCCTTTTTATTGGCAAACTCCATGATTTTTCCAAGATACATGACGGCCACCCGGCTGCTGATGTGGCGCACGACGCTCAAGTCATGTGATATGAAAATATAAGTAAGACCGAACTCTTCCTGCAGCTCTTCCATCAAATTGATAATTTGCGCCTGAATGGAGACGTCAAGCGCTGAAACAGCCTCATCCGCAATGATTAATTCAGGCTGGAGGGCCAATGCCCTTGCGATGCCGATCCGCTGGCGCTGGCCGCCTGAAAATTCATGCGGATAGCGGTTCATATAGGAAGGGCTTAGCCCTACCTTCAAGAGAAGTTCGGAAATTTTCTGGTCACGCATTTTTCTGTCGTAAAGACGATGGGTCGTAAAAGGTTCATTCAGGATGGACCTGAGCTGTTTCCTCGGATTCAAGGAAGCATACGGGTCCTGAAAAATCATTTGGATATTTTTTCTGACAAATCGCGTCAGTTCCCGTTCCGGCAATCGAGAGATATCCTTTCCTTTAAACAAAACTTTTCCAGCCGTCGGTTCATACAGGCGGACAAACGTCCTTCCGGCTGTCGACTTTCCGGAACCGGACTCCCCGACAATTCCGAGCGTTTCCCCTTTTTTTACGTACAGGCTGATGCCGTCTACTGCTTTTATTTGGCCAACTGTCTGTTGAAATACCCCCGCTTTGATCGGGAAATGTTTCTTGACATTGATGGCTTCCAATATATATCTGTTTTCTTTTTCGGACGGCCTTTTATTTTTAGCAAGTACAATCGGCATCATCATTCATCCCCCTTGTTATCGTATAAAAAGCAGCGCACTGAACGGTCTGTGTCCACATTTATCAGATGGGGGCTTTCCGCAAGGCAGCGGTCAAATACGTGAGGGCAGCGGGGGGCAAAACGGCAGCCCTTCGGGAAATTTTCCGGTGAGGGAATGTTTCCCTGAACCGGAATCAATTTTCCGGTGTCATGATCGATGGAAGGAATTGATTTAAGCAGGCCAATCGTGTATGGGTGAAGCGGTTCGTCAAACAGGTCGTCCACCGGAGATTCCTCGACCACTTGTCCGCAATACATGACCAGCACTTTGTCGGCTATTTCGGACACAACGCCAAGATCGTGGGTAATTAAAAGAATTGATGTTCCAAAGTTCTCATTTAAATCTTTCATGATGTCCAAAATTTGGGCTTGTATTGTGACATCGAGTGCTGTTGTCGGTTCATCGGCGATCAGCAGTTTGGGATTGCAGCTCATGGCAATGGCGATCATAACCCGCTGTCTCATGCCGCCCGAAAGGCGGTGTGGATAGTCATTCATCATTTCCTTTGCCCGGGAAAATCCGACCATTTTCAGCAACTCTACCGCTTTTGCCGCTGCTTCTTTTTTAGACAGCTTTTTATGGTAGATTAATACCTCCGTAATTTGTTCTCCGATCGTCAAAACAGGGTTTAATGAAGTCATTGGCTCTTGAAAAATCATCGATATGGCATTCCCGCGAACGCGGTACATTTTGTCTTCGGGAAGGGGGAGCAAATCAACACCATCAAATAGTATTTGACCATCTACTATTTTTCCCGGGGGATTCGGAATTAACTTCATGACAGATAAGGATGTCATGCTTTTTCCCGACCCTGACTCACCGACAAGGGCGACTGTTTCTCCTTTGTTGATCTCGATATCCACCCCGTCTACCGCACGGATGACCTTTTTGTCGATGAAAAAATAAGTTTTTAGGTTTTTTACTTTGAGCAAAGCCGTCATTCCTACCACCATCCCTGTTGAAATCGAACGTATTTCAAAATTATAATCATTTGAAAATTCCGATTAAAGTTTTCTCTATAAATATATCACCATTCATTTTTTTATTCATGAGAATAATGGGCTATTCCGTTATGCGGAGGTTTCCGGGACTGGCTGTCATTTTTCCGGGTTTTCCTCTTGGTTACTTACACATGAATGTTCGTAAATACCATTTTCTTTTTTTATTAAAAATATATTATGATCAATAGTAATTCATGACAACTAATTTTTTGCAGAAATTGTAAAAATATGAATGAAATAACATATTGCCCAAACGGCAAATAACCTCCCTTCAAGAGAGGTTACAGTAGGCAAAATGAAAAGAAAAGCTTACCGTTTTCTTCTTTTTGTGCATTAATCTTGTTTATTCAGCCACCACTGGTGAGGTTTATATATCTTATTTTTTGGATGGAATTCATACCCCTCGAGTTCTGCTGGCATTGCCCTGAACTCCGTTGGATAGAAAAGCAAAATATAAGGTTGATCTTCGGCAATTTTTGCTTGAATTTTTCCAATCAGCTCTTTGCGCTTTTCCAGATCTCTTTCTTGAAGCTGAATTTCCATCAGCCTATCAAGTTCAGCATTGGTATAGCCGATAAAATTGAGGCCTTTATCAATTTCCTTTGAGTGAAAAAAGCTGCTTGGGTCCGGATCTGTCCCCAGTAACCAGGCGAAAATGACCGCATCAAAATTCCATACCCCCGGTTTAACATCGTTGATGAGTGTGCTGTAATCTACAAATACCGGCTTTGCTTCGATCCCTGCTTTTTTCAATTGTTCTTGCAAAAGAACGACAATATCTTCTCTTACTCTACTGCCATGGTTTGTCTTCAGCTCAAAGGAAAATCTTTTTCCGTCCTTTTTAAGAATACCGTCTTTTCCCGGTTTCCAGCCGGCATCGGCAAGCATTTTCTTTGCTTTTTCAGGATCGTATTCAAACTTTGGTACATCCGGATTATATGCCCAGCTCAGGGGACTTTCGGGCACATGGGCTACTTGCCCGTGTCCTTCCAAAATTTCATTTACAATTGTCTCCCGATCAATGGCGTGGGCAATTGCCTGGCGAACCTTTTTGTCTTTGAATAATTCATTTCTCATATTTCCGGCAAAAAATGTGTAGGAAAGGGCCAATCCTTCTTCAATTTTGATGTCGATATCATTCTGGAAAGACTTTACTGTTTCAATATCGGAAGCCGGGATGCCTGCATAGAAATCAATATCGCGGTTTTTTAATTGGGTGAGCATCGCATTGGTGTCAGGTACGAATTTCATGGTTATGGTGTCCAAATGGGGCCTGCCTTGATAGTATTCATCAAAAGCTTCAACTTTTACGTACTCTCCATCTTCCCATTCGACAAATTTAAAAGGGCCTGAACCAATCGGTTTTTTTGTGTTAAATTCATGCTCTGCCAGTTCACGAATCGGAACGTCTTTTAAGATGTGTTCTGGCAGGATCCCGAAACTCAATCCAACGGTTTGAAATTGGGCATCAACTTTGTTTAAACGGAATTTGATTGTTTCATCGTCTACTTTTTCAACACTTTCCAATGCTTCAAAGTAGGATTTTCTGGGCCCGTCGTAATCGGGGCTCAGGGGAATGCGATAAGTAAAGACAACATCATCAGCAGTCAGGTCCTCCCCGTCATGAAATTTGATCCCTTCTTTTAATTTGACTGTGTAAGTCAGGCCGTCTTCAGATTCTTCTACATCGGCGGCCAGTTTATCCGTTGCAGGGCTAAAGTCTTCTTTGCTTGAACCGACAAGACCTTCAAAAATGAAATCTTGAATATCTGCACTCACTCCATCATTCGAATACAGCGGATTAAAAAGTATGGGTGAACCGATCGAACCAATAATTAAATCACCGCCATCCACGGGTTTTTTATTATCTGACGGCCTCCCGGCATTCCGAGATTTATGATCATCGGATGCCGTGTTTTGTTCGATGCATCCACCAAGAAACAGTGAAAGAAAAAGTATAATGCCAAGCAGTAACCATGCGGGTTTTTTCATTAAAAGTCCCCTTTCCGTATATGTGGAAAGCCCCCATTATCCTCTTTCAAATCATTTTGCCGTATGATATAGATGACAAGTAACAAAATGCTCTTTCGTTCATGAAAAACAGGCTCAAGACTCCTGCGAATATCCCTGGCCGCCGGGCAGAGGATATGGAATACGCATCCTGCGGGGGATTTGCCAAATTAGGAAAGTTCACTTTCAATACAATTGGTTCGCGGGGTTTGACCAATTTTTCCGTGGATACGGAACTGCTGACAGCAATGCTGTGATGAGGAGCTAATCTTCTCATGGAAATCCTTGATGATATCCGATACTTGTGCTTGTATCGTAACATCGAGTGCAGAGCCTTGGCTAACAGCTCATCGCCATAGCAATCAGAACCCGCTGTTCCGCCTGACAGGGGATGGGGATAGTGTTCATCCATTTTTTTTCACGGAATTCCGACCATGTTCAAAAGCTTAACTGCTTTGCTGGAATCTTCTTTGTTTGATCGTTGTTCATGGTATATTAATATATTTAACGAAGTCATCAGCTCCCGGATCAACAAGATTGATATGCGAAAACTTTGAACAAAAATATCAAATAATTTGTATCAATGATTTTTTTGAATATACCATAAATCAGTATTTTTTTCATGAGTGGAAAGATCTATTAAAAGTATCGGGCAGCTTGCAGGATAGCATAAAAACAGATCGACATCTCCCCCTAATGGCTTATTATTTCGGTTCTATCGGGTCTGAACGTTTGTGAAAGGTTTAACTACCCGGGTTTTCGCAGGTCAAAAGTCCTGAATCCATTTTCTTATAGTACAGTTCCGGTTTATAGGATTATATGACGATATATTTATTCAATTTTTAGCATAAAATGTAAAATTATGCATTTAAAGGCGGGTGCCGGAAGGATGATCATCCTGTCCTCTCATCGATAAGTGTGAACAATGCAGTATGATAAAACCGTTTTGCAATATTTTTCTGAAACTTAAGTCTCGTGTTATATTAAAATGAAAAGGAATGATGGCGATGGAATGGCATTTGAAAACGTTCGATCAATTGACAACGGTTGAACTGTATAAAATATTGCAAGCAAGGGTGGATGTTTTTGTGGTAGAACAGGAATGTGCTTACCGCGAGCTTGATGATCATGATCAGACTGCTTTTCATTTATTTGCTGCCTGTGGCGAAGAAATTGCCGGGTATGCACGAATTTTGCCTCCGGGAAGTACATATCATGAACTTTCGATAGGCAGGGTGCTTGTTCGGAAAACGTATAGAGGAAAAGGCTTGGCGACCGAATTAATAAAAAGGGCCCTAAAGTTTGTTCAGGAAAATACAAAGGTGAATTGCGTGAAAATTCAAGCGCAGGAATATTTATTATCTTTTTATCGCTCATTTGGTTTTGAACCTGTTTCAGAAGTTTATTTGGATGCAGGGATACCGCACGTGGATATGGTTTTACAGGTCCCGGATTAACAAAAATGGCCGCCCGATGGTCCAATGGCGGCATTTTTGCGTTGTTGACGAAAGGTAAATTCTAACGCTGCGCTTGAACAACGCAAGAAACTGGGAAAATCGTCATCCGGAAGATCAAGTCCGATCATGCGTTTTGATCAATCCGTATGGCGTCTTCCTGTAATCAGGTTAATAATAAAGATTATGACCGCTGCCACGAGAAGAATATGAATCAGAGCGCCGCCCACTTTGGCAACAAGTCCAAGAATCCACAGAACAATTAAGATACCGATAATAGTCCAAAGCACATTTTTCACTTCCTTTCGCATGCTTAATCATAAATTACCCAAAAATGAAAAATTGAAACAGAGCTTGTCCATGCAGCAACCATATGTTTCCAAAAGAGCACACGAGGAACCCCGTAATACGATCGGGAACCCCAAAATAAAACCCGCGTAATACGAACCGAAACAGTATGTATCAAATTGTGGAGCAGCCGGCAGCTTACATGGGAGGCCAGGCAGCAGTTTTTGAAGTGAATATGGGGACAGGCAAGAGTATTCGCCTGTCTCTGTTTTTTGTTTTTATAGTGGATCTTCATAAATTGTTCCTTTTTAATTCATTTGTAATTCAGTATAATGTTAAGATGGTATCGTGTTATTTTTAATAAAAGAGGAGAAATCAACATGACCTCTCAGAAAAAGCCCATCCCCAAACTGGATTACGGAATCATTTTAACGGTAATGTTAATGATGATTGCAAGTGTTATTGTCATATACAGTGCCCAGACGACCGGGCAATATGATAGGAATTTTGTATTGAACCAAATCATGTGGTATGTAATCGGTGGATTTGTTGCTGCGTTTGCCATGCAGTTTGATTCCGATCAGCTTAGAAAAGTGTCCTGGTACTTGTATGGATTTGGTTTGTTGATGTTAATCATCTTATTTCTCGCGCCTGGGAACTGGGAATTAACAGAGGAGAGAAACGGTGCTCAAAGCTGGTTTTTTATACCTAAAGTTGGAGCCATTCAGCCGTCGGAGTTAATGAAAGTTTTTACGATTCTTGTCCTTGCAAAAGTTACGGCCGATCATCACGTAAAATTTTTCCGGAAAACGACGAAAACGGATTTTTGGCTCTTGGTCAAGCTGGGTATCATTGTGGCAGCTCCCGTTGCTTTCATTTTAAAACAGCCAGACCTTGGAACATCCCTTGTGTTCCTGGCGATTTTTCTTGGAATAGTGTTTGTTTCCGGGATTACTTGGAAGCTTTTGCTTCCCATTTTTTCTGCTGTGTCTTTATTTGGCGGAATGGTCCTGTATTTTGCCATCAAAAAGCCGGAACTGTTAAAATATGTCGGCGTACAACAATACCAATTTAAGCGGATATACTCATGGATTGATCCATACACGTATCAATCAAAAGAAGGATTCCAGCTCGTGAAATCCCTGCTGGCCATTGGATCGGGGCAAACGAGCGGAAAGGGATTCGGGAACCGCGAAGTGTACATGCCGGAAAGCCATTCTGACTTTATTTTCAGTACGCTCGGCGAGGAATTTGGTTTTATCGGCGGAAGCATTATTATTAGCTTGTTCTTTTTATTGATTTATCAGATTACAAGAGTCGGGCTGGATACGAAAAATCCATTTTACTCGTATATTTGCGTCGGGGTTATCTCGATGATCACGTTTCATGTGTTTCAAAATATCGGCATGACGATCGGGCTTTTGCCGATCACGGGTATCCCGCTTCCTTTCATCAGCTACGGTGGCAGCTCCCTTTTATCCAATATGATGGCGATCGGACTCATACTGTCTGTCCGGTATCATTATAAAAAATATATGTTTTCGTCAGAAGAATAAAATTCAAAAATAAATCTTAAGTCACTTTTGCATCGTTAAAATCACAAAAGATGCAAAGGTGACTTATTTTTATACTTTAGAATGGGATTAATAGTTGGAATGATTTTTGCGAATAAATAAAAAATATCGAACGAGGGCTGGCCGGAGGAGTTTTTACAAAAGATGGGGCACGCGCCATGCGCGTTATTAAGAAATTGCGTGCGGGCATTACCTGGATCAACACGTACCATCCGACGTTTGTCGAAGCGCCGTGGGGCGGCTATAAGCAAAGCGGTATCGGCCGCAGTCTCGGTACGTATGGTCTTGAAGACTTTCAAAAGATCAAACAAATTAATATCAATATGGACGTTGGACCGTCCGGGTGGTTTAAAGAATAAGTATTGGGCCAGCAGAGCGATGTTCGCAAAGCTGGTCTTTTATATATAAAAAAAGAGTCCGCACATGCCCTGTTTCAAAACAGGGCTTTTTGCATAACACGGCATAAATAAACAAGGGAGGTGTGATTTAAAGAATGGAAACCACCAAGCAGCCTGCAATGACTGTTGACCCTTCAAAACCGGAAACAATTCCCAAATTTGTGGATGAATTGCCCATCCCGGAAACAGCAAAACCGAAACACCGCAAAGAAGATAAAGTCTATTATGAAATCACCATGAACGAAACGAGGCATCAGTTTCATAAATTTTTCCCGCCTTCCACTGTATGGGGGTATAATGGCATGTTTCCGGGTCCGACGATTGAAACCGAAACAAACAAACCGGTTTATGTAAAGTGGATGAATAAGCTGCCGGAAAAACACCTTTTCCCCGTGGACAGAACCCTTCACGGAACAATGGGGAACCCTGAAGTCCGGACTGTTGTGCATCTTCACGGGGCCCATGTCGCTTCAGACAGCGATGGTTATCCTGAAGCGTGGTTTTCGCGAGATTTTGCCCGGACCGGGCCGGCTTTTAAAAGAAAAATATACGAATATCCAAATCGTCAAAGAGGGGCCACGCTTTGGTATCATGACCATGCAATCGGGATTACGAGATTGAATGTTTATGCCGGCCTTTCGGGGTTTTATTTGATTCGGGATCCCATTGAGAAGAGACTAAAATTGCCGAGTGGCAAATTTGATGTTCCGTTGATGATTCAGGACAAATCCTTTAATCCTGACGGTTCACTATTTTATCCGCAAAATTCGGATCCTCCTGCGCCTGTAAATCCTTCGGTCCAACCTTTTTTTATCGGAAATACGATCTCCGTGAATGGTAAACTTTGGCCGCGTCTGAAGGTAGAGCCGCGGAGGTATCGATTGAGAATTTTAAACGCTTCCAATACGAATTCTTATACATTAAAGCTTGGAGACGGACGGGAGTTTTATCAAATTGCAACGGACGGAGGGCTGTTGGAAAAACCGGTGAAATTGGAGACTGTTTCATTGGAGCCGGCGGAGAGGACGGAAATTCTCGTTGATTTTTCGACATTCCAGGGGAAAAAGCTCATTCTTCAAAATACGAATTCAGAGGGTGATATGGGGGTCATCATGAGGTTTGATGTCACCTTGCCGCTTTCTGAAAAAGATACAAGTGAAATTCCCGTGAAAATGGATTCCGGGCAGCAATTAACGGAAGATGCGGCCGATAAAACACGGCTGCTTACTTTAAGCGCCATTACGGACCAATATGAAAGGCCGGTTCTTCTGCTCGACAATCGCATGTGGGATGACCTCGTGACGGAAAAACCGGTTCGTGGCAGTACAGAAGTATGGAAATTTATTAATTTGACGGCATTTCCCCATCCCATTCATATTCACCTTGTTCAATTTAAAGTTTTACACCGAAGGCCGTTTGATCTGGAACGATTTCAAGAAAATGGATCAATTATTTATACAGGGCCGGAAATTGCGCCGGATGAATCTGAAAGAGGCTGGAAAGACACAGTAAGAGCTGATCCCGGGATGGTTACAAGTATCATCATGGAATTTAAGGAATACACCGGGGATTACGTGTGGCATTGCCATATTTTAGAACATGAAGATTATGACATGATGAGGCCGATGAGGGTTGTCGGGAAAAAGCATGAACGATAGCATGCATAATGGATAAAAACAAAATCAATTTCAGCATGCAAATCCCAACTTCCGCCCCCCTCGTTAAAAAAGAAAAGCAGACCGCCATGGCCTGCTTTTTCCAAAGAAAAGTATAAATTGGCAGTTCGCCAATTTAATCAATTCCAACCTCTTGCCTCACATCTCAAAGAAAGACGCGCCAGCGTCTTTCTTAAGATCCCTTACTGTACATTCCCGCTATACGGAAATTGATTTGTATATCCGGCATGCTGCTGATACGATTGCTGGATTTTTTGCTCGGTTTCGGCATCGAATGAATACCAGCCTTTTTGGAACATGAGTTCAAACAGTCTCCGCTGTGCATGCTGGGTCTCATTAAAAATCGTCAGCAAGTCGTCGTATAAATGCTGGTGGCTTGCTTCGTGCAGCGCAACTGCATAGCTCCTTGTCATGTATTTTTCCGTAGAAAGCATGTCATTCGTAAAATCCCTGTCATTCATTTGTGGCGTTTTCGGGACTTGTGCGGCCGGATTTTGGATTTTGCGGCCGGCCTGATGGTTTTGATTCATTTGCAACGTGATTGCTCCTTTCCGGCTTACATGAATTGGTTGTTCTGTTGTTTTTCCTGCAAATGGGCCATCAGCATTTCATAATGCCGCTGATGCATTTGCCCGCATTGATCCAATTCGGATTTAATTTCTGTGTCCTGGCATTGCTGCGCAAAGAAATGGGCTTTTTTCATCGTCAGCAAATTCCACGCCAGCATATCATTAATATAGGCCAAATCTTTCGTCGTAATGACGTGGGGCGGCTGTTCCATGATCGGCTGCTGATTTTGTGCTTGCTGTGGATGCATTTGTTCGTTTTGCATTCGTTTCCCTCCTTAAATGGTTTTGCAATAATAGTCTTTGTGGAAAAAATTGTTTTATGCATAGGGCTTGTTTTCTTATCAAAAAGTGGCATCATCATTGCAAATCTTTGCGGAATCAACCGGGAAGAATATACGATAGGGGAACGTCCTTTTTATGATAAAAAAAAATATTTTCATATAATGGATTGCGTCACGTCAAAAATTCCGATATATTAATAAATAACGATACTCATTTTACCAATGAGGTTTTTTTTAAAAATAAAATGAATGAGCATTCATTCAAAAAGTTGCAGAGGAGGAATTGCATTGTCATTTCGCATTCAAAAAGCGGCAGTTCTTGGATCCGGCGTCATGGGTTCCGGCATTGCTGCCCATCTTGCCAACGTGGGGATCCCTGTCATCCTGTTGGATATCGTACCGAAAGAGCTGACTGCAGAAGAGAAGGCGAAAGGCCTGACGCTTGAAGACAAAAAGGTGCGGAACCGAAATGCGGAGCAGGCTTTAAAAAAGCTGTTAAAACAAAAGCCGGCACCGCTGTCCAGCAAAAAGCACATCAACCTCATTACTGCCGGAAATTTGGAAGATGATTTGGAAAAACTCGCAGAAGTGGATTGGATTATTGAAGTCGTTGTTGAAAATCTTGCGGTTAAAAAGCACGTGTTTGAACAGATTGACCAATACAGAAAGCCGGGGACGCTCGTTACTTCCAATACTTCCGGAATTTCGGTTGAAGCAATGGCCGAAGGACGTACGGAGGATTTCCAAAAGCACTTTATGGGCACTCACTTTTTTAACCCGCCCCGTTATTTGAAGCTGCTGGAAATTATTCCGACAGGAAAAACCGATCCCGAAGCATTGGCTTTTATGAAGAAATTCAGTGAGGATGTGCTTGGCAAAGGGGTCGTTATTGCAAAAGATACGCCGAACTTTATTGCCAACAGGATCGGGACATACGGCCTGCTCGTGGCTGTAAGGGAAATGTCTAAGGGCGGATACAGCATCGGGGAAGTGGATTCGGTGACCGGGCCGCTCATCGGAAGACCCAAAAGCGCTACATTCCGGACTCTCGATGTGGTCGGTCTCGACACCTTTGTGCACGTTGCAAACAATGTCTACGAACAAGTCGAAGGCAAAGAAAAAGAAGTATTTAAAGTGCCGGGCTTCATGATGAAAATGCTTGAAAATGGGTGGCTTGGAAGTAAATCGGGGCAAGGCTTTTATTTGAAAAAAGGAAAGGAAATCCTTGAACTCAACCCCGAAACGATGGAATACGAACCAAGAAAGAAACTGAATACCCCGTCTCTTGAAATGGCGAAACAGGCCAAAGGCACGAAAAACAAGTTGAAAGCGCTTATCTATTCGGAAGACCGGGCAGGAAAATTGCTCTGGAACATCACCGCTCCCGTTTTGGCCATTTCTGCTGAACTGCTTGGGGAAATCGCCGATGATATTGTCTCGATTGACCGGGCCATGAAATGGGGGTTCGGCTGGGAACTCGGACCGTTTGAAATGTGGGATGCAATTGGGGTAGAACAGTCCGTACAAAAAATGGAAGCGGACGGCATCCAGGTTCCAGGCTGGGTAAAAGACATGGTTGCCCGCAAAGATGCCAGTTTTTACAAAGAAACGGAAGCCGGAAAGCAATATTACAACAGTGGTGTATATAAGGAAGAAAGCTTGAATCCGAAAGTTATAGACTTGAGGCTGCTAAAAAAACAAGGAAAAGTGTTGAAGAAAAACGCAGGCGCCAGTTTCATGGATATTGGCGACGGTGTTGCGCTGCTTGAATTTCATTCGAAAAGCAACGCCATCGGTTTTGACATTATTCAAATGATCAATTACGCGATTGAAGAAACGGAAAAGCATTTTAAGGGCCTTGTGATTGGCAACCAGGGGAAAAATTTCTGTGTGGGTGCCAACCTGGCAATGATTTTGATGGCGGCCCAGGATGATGATATTTATGAAGTTGATCTTGTCGTCCGCCAATTCCAGCAGGCGATGATGAACATCAAGTACAGCGAAAAGCCGGTTGTAGCAGCTCCATTTGGCATGACGCTCGGCGGCGGGGCGGAAGTATGTCTGCCTGCAGCACGCATACAGGCATCGCTGGAAACGTATATGGGCCTTGTTGAAACAGGGGTAGGCCTGATCCCGGGCGGCGGCGGAAATAAAGAACTTTACATCAAAACATTAAAAAGCTTGCCGGAAGCAATAGAAGTAGATTTGCAAAAAGTGGCAAACAAAGTATTTGAAACGATTGCGATGGCAAAAGTATCCACATCGGCCGAAGAAGCAGCCGAAAATTGCTTTTTGAATGATTTGGACGGCATTTCCATCAACGGCGACCATTTAATCCATGATGCGAAACAGGTTGTCCTTGAGCTTCATAAAAAAGGATACAGGCCGCCGGTCCGTGAAAAAATCCCGGTTACGGGGGAAACAGGATACGCCACTTTACTGCTTGGTGCGGAAGCGATGCGGCTTTCAGGCTACCTATCAGAACATGATATGAAAATAGCGAAAAAACTGGCATATGTCATTGCTGGCGGAAAAGTGCCGTTCGGAACGGAAGTGGATGAACAATATTTGCTCGATCTTGAAAGGGAAGCCTTCCTCAGTCTCGCGGCAGATCCGAAATCCCAGCAGCGCATGCAGCACATGCTCGTGAAAGGAAAACCGTTACGAAACTGATCATAGATTGTTAGAAAGCGAGGAGGAATATGATGCGTGAAGCAGTCATCGTGGCCGGTGCCAGGACGCCGGTCGGAAAAGCGAAAAAGGGGACGCTTGCCCAAGTGCGGCCGGATGATCTTGGGGCGCTCGCAGTTAAGGAAACACTGAAGCGGGCGGGCGATTATAATGGCAATATTGATGATGTCATTTTCGGATGCGCCGTTCCCGAAGCGGAGCAAGGTCTCAATATGGCAAGGAATATAGGCGGGCTTGCGGGCCTGCCGGATGATGTTCCGGGCATTACCATCAACCGGTTTTGCTCTTCGGGATTGCAGTCGATCGCTTATGCGGCCGAAAGAATCATGTTGGGAGCATCCGATACAATCATTGCAGGCGGCGCGGAATCGATGAGCCTCGTTCCGATGACAGGACATATCGTCCGGCCGAATGTGGAGCTTGTCCAATCAGCTCCGGAATATTATATGAGCATGGGCCATACCGCAGAACAAGTGGCCAAACAATTTGGCGTAACCCGGGAAGACCAGGACGCATTTGCCGTTCGGAGCCATCAAAAAGCGGCGAAGGCGATCGGCGAAGGAAAATTTGACGATGAGATCGTTCCGGTTGATGTAGCGATCAGATCGGTGGGGCCGGATCACAAGCTTCAAGAAAAGCAAGTCCGTTTTTCCAGGGACGAAGGAGTCCGCCCTGACACGAATATGGAAGTGCTTGCCAAGCTGCGTCCCGCTTTTTCCGTAAACGGCTCGGTGACAGCGGGAAATTCATCACAAACGAGTGACGGGGCGGCAGCCGTAATGGTCATGGACCGTGAAAAGGCCGACTCTCTCGGACTGAAGCCGCTGGTAAAATTCCGCTCGTTCGCCGTGGCGGGTGTTCCGCCCGAAATCATGGGCGTAGGGCCTGTAAAAGCCATACCCAAAGCACTCCAACTGGCGGGCCTGGAGCTGTCCGACATCGGGTTGTTTGAATTGAATGAAGCTTTTGCATCACAGGCGATTCAGGTGATCCGCGAGCTTGGCCTAAATGAGGAGATCGTAAACGTCAACGGGGGCGCTATTGCACTTGGCCATCCGCTCGGTTGCACGGGCACAAAGCTTACCTTGACTCTGGCCCATGAAATGAAGAGAAGAAATGTCCAGTTTGGCGTAGTGACCATGTGTATCGGGGGCGGCATGGGAGCCGCAGGCGTATTTGAATTGCTATCCTAAAAGGGAGGTTGTCATCATGGAAAAAGAAACGAAAAAGCTGGTAAAAGGCGGGGCATTTTTAATAGAAGATATTACACCGGATCAACTGTTTACTCCGGAAGATTTCACAGAAGAACAAAAAATGATCGCCAAAACGACGGATGATTTTGTAACAAATGAGGTAATGCCGCAAGTCGAACATCTGGAAAACCACGAATTTGACCGTTCTGTCAAACTGTTGAAGCAGGCGGGAGAACTTGGCCTGCTCGGAGCAGACGTACCGGAGGAATATGGCGGACTTGCACTTGATAAAATCAGCTCGGCACTTATTGCGGAAAAAATGTCAAAAGCCGGCGGATTTTCCATTTCCCACGGGGCCCATGTCGGCATTGGTTCCTTGCCGATCGTCCTTTTCGGAAATGAGGAGCAAAAGCGGAAATATTTGCCTTCACTTGCGACAGGGGAGCTGTTGGCGGCTTATGCCCTGACCGAGCCTGGTTCGGGTTCAGATGCGCTCGGGGCCAAAACGACAGCCAAACTGAATGATGCCGGGACTCACTATGTTTTAAATGGGGAGAAACAATGGATCACGAACTCGGCATTTGCTGATGTATTTATCGTATATGCCAAAGTGGACGGAGAGCATTTTACGGCATTTATCGTGGAACGTGATTTTCCAGGTGTTTCAACAGGTGCCGAAGAAAAGAAAATGGGGATCAAAAGTTCCTCGACAAGAACGCTTATTTTGGACGATGCCCAGGTTCCGGCTGAAAACGTGCTTGGCGAAATCGGGAAAGGCCATAAAATTGCGTTCAATATTTTAAATATAGGCCGTTACAAGCTCGGTGTCGGAGCAGTTGGCGCCTCAAAACGGGCGCTGGAAATTACGCTGAAATATGCAAACGAGCGCAAGCAATTTAAGACGGCGATTTCCCAGTTTAATTTGACGAAGGAAAAATTCGGAACGCTTGGTGCGGAGCTTTATGCTTCCGAAAGCTCGGTGTACCGTACAGTCGGCCTGTTTGAAGAACGGATGAGCCGGCTGACCGAAGAAGAGATCAACAACGGAACGGAGGTAGCGAAATCGATCGCGGAGTATGCCATAGAATGTTCCTTGAATAAAGTGTTCGCAACGGAAGTGCTCGATCATGTTGTCGATGAAGGTGTGCAAATTCACGGCGGCTACGGATACATGCAGGAATACGAAATTGAACGGGCTTACCGGGATTCGAGGATCAACCGGATCTTTGAAGGAACAAACGAAATTAACCGCCTGCTCGTTCCTGGCACTTATTTGCGAAAAGCGTTTAAAGGGGAACTGCCGCTCCTAGCCAAGGCCCAAAGCCTACAGGAAGAACTGATGATGCTCATGCCGGAAGAGCCCGGGGATGAGCCGCTCGCCCAGGAAAAACAATTGACGGGCGGGGCAAAGAAAGCAGCACTCATGATTGCCGGGCTGGCGGCACAGAAGTATGGAAAAGCACTGGAAAATGAACAGGAAGTTTTGGGGAAACTCGCAGATATCGTTTCATTGGGCTACGCAATGGAATCAGCCGTTCTCCGGACGGAAAAAGCGCTCGCCCGCGACGGCCTTGAGAAAAACAGACAAAAAGTTTTATATACAGAGATCTTTTGTCAAGACTCGATCGTAAAGGTGGAGCAGCTTGCAAGAGAATGTTTGGCAGCAATTGAAGAAGGGGATTCCTTCCGGATGATGAACTCTGCTCTCCGAAAGCTGATCCGCCACACCCCGATCAATGTGATCGCCAAAAAACGCGAAGCGGCCGATGCCCTGATCGCAGCGGAACGCTTTATCGTTTAACAAAATGTCAAAAACCATCGTGCCCTTTAATTTGCCCGGGCGCGGTGGTTTGTTTTATATTCATATCATAATCTCTTTTTTTAAAAAAAAGGTTTTTTGAAAAATTTGGCGAATATATTGTCATATCTTTTATGAGAGAAAAAGGAAGGTGATTTAATGCCTCTTACGATGTACGCTTATCCGAAATGCGGCACATGCCGCAAAGCGAAAAAGTGGATGGAAGAGAAGCAGCTTGAGTTTGAGGAGATACATATCGTTGACAATCCTCCTTCGAAGGAGGAGTTGAAAAACTTGCATGAAAAAAGCAGATTGGAGTTAAGAAAGTTTTTTAACACGAGCGGCAAAAAATACCGGGAGCTTGGGCTGAAAGACAAAGTAAAGAACGCTTCTGATGAAGAACTCCTCGATTGGCTTGCGTCCGACGGCATGCTCATCAAACGCCCGATTGTAACGGACGGAAACAAAGTCACTGTCGGGTTTAAGGAAGCAGAATTTGAAGAAACATGGACGAAATAAGAATGTTTTCTTGCTTTCAAAGTTTTCTTTATGTACATTTAAATCAATAAAGAGATGATGGAGGGATTTGGATGAATACACCAGCCGAACTGAGATATTCTGAAGAACATGAATGGGTAAAGGAAGAAGGGGAAAAAGTAAGAATCGGCATTACCGATTTTGCCCAATCCGAACTGGGAGACATTGTTTTCGTCGAACTTCCTGAAGTAGGAGATGAAGTGACAGCGGACGAGCCTTTCGGAAGCGTTGAATCGGTCAAAACCGTTTCTGAACTTTATGCACCTGTCAGCGGCAAGGTCGTTGAGGTAAACGAAGAGCTTGAGGACAACCCTGAATTTGTCAACGAATCTCCATATGAAAAAGCCTGGATGATCGTTGTAGAATTGTCTGACCGCAGCGAATTGGAAAATTTAATGTCTGCCGAAGACTATGAAAAAATGACAAGCGAAGGATAAGAAAAGATGAAAGCGCCTTGGACGTGTTCCAAGGTGTTTTTTTCCTCATAATATAAAAAGCAGCCGTACTTATGCATCTGGTTTTCGTGAAAGCGGGGTCAGCCTGGTGAATGATTCTTATGAAAAAGTCATCATTGTGGAAGGATTGTCTGACAAGAAAAGGATTCAACAAATTATTAAAGAGCCCGTGGGCATCATTTGCACAAACGGTACGATTGGGTTGTCGCGGCTGGAAGAATTATCTGAAGAGCTGGAGGGGAAAGATGTATATATACTCGTTGACGCAGATGCTTCCGGCGAGAACTTGCGGAAACAGTTAAAACGGGAATTTCCGCTTGCCCGCCATCTTTATATTGACCGAAAGTTCAAGGAAGTGGCCACAGCCCCGTACGAAACCCTCGCCCATATTTTGATCAGGGCGCATATTGATGTTCATGCACAGTATTTATTAAAAGGATGATGGTCAGCTTATGCAAGAATGGACAAAAAAGGACATCCTTGAAGCGATAAAAAAGAAAGAATCGCCCATTTTATATTTTTATACACCGTTATGCGGAACGTGCCGGGTGGCAGGCCGTATGCTTGATATCATTGAAGAAATGAATGGAAAAACCATTTATAAAGCCGATTTGAATTATATTCCGGAAATTGCGGAACTTTTCAAGATTGAAAGTGTGCCCTGCCTGCTGATCTTAAACCGCGGGGCTGTTTCCAGAAAAATATATGCCTTCCGCTCGATTCCATACTTGGTTGAAATTTTAAAAGAATATGGTTAAAATAAATACCTGGTTAAAAAGTTTAGGTTCTCAATGAAGGGGTAAACATATGAATGATTGTAAATAAGGTAATGAAAGGATTGGTTTTTTATTAACTCCCTGGACATTCGATATACGAATGTAATGGAAAAAGCATTTCATGGAGCACACGGCATAGGGTATGAAACATACAGGCAAAATCATGATGCCAGAATGGAAGTAGAAAAAAAGCGGGAAGCTGAATATGCCAAGTCCCGAATGGCGATATTAAATATAACCGGCAACGTAACAAACGTACTATGAAAAAACAGGCCTTTGTTTAAACAAAGGCCTGTTTCTAATGAGAAAATTCTCAAATAAAATGATGGGAAACAATACTTATGCGCTGTCTAGTTGATAATAATTTTAAAATGCGATAAGATGGAAACTAGGACTTAGATGAAAAAATAATCGAGTTTCAAATACATTTCTATATCCGGAGGTAATAATGATGGCATCAACGTTAACAATTAAAGATCTTAATGTGTCCATTGACGGAAAAGAGATCTTAAAAGGTGTAAACCTGGAAATAAAAAACGGGGAATTTCATGCGGTAATGGGGCCGAATGGAACTGGTAAATCCACATTATCCGCCGCGATTATGGGGCATCCCAGATACGAAGTAACAGGCGGCAGCATTACGCTGGATGGGGAAGATGTGCTCGAAATGGAAGTGGATGAGCGTGCGCGAGCCGGTTTGTTTGCGGCCATGCAATATCCGAGTGAAATCAGCGGAGTAACAAATGCCGAATTTTTGCGTACAGCAATCAATGCCCGCAGAGAAGAAGGAAAAGAAATTTCGTTAATGAAATTCATCCGCGAGATGGATAAGCAAATGGAGCTTCTTGAAATGGATCCGAACATGGCACAGCGTTATTTGAATGAAGGATTTTCCGGCGGGGAGAAAAAGCGCAATGAAATATTGCAGTTGTTAATGTTAAAACCGAAATTTGCCATTTTGGATGAAATTGACTCTGGCCTTGATATAGATGCCTTGAAAGTAGTTTCACAAGGAATCAACGAGATGAGAAGCGATGACTTTGGATGCATGATCATTACTCACTACCAACGGCTTCTTAATTACATCACCCCCGACTATGTCCATGTGATGATGCAGGGAAGGATTGTAAAATCGGGCGGTCCGGAACTTGCACATCGTCTGGAAGCGGAAGGGTATGACTGGATCAAGGGAGAACTTGGCATTGAAGATGAAACAGTTGGCCAGGAAGCATAAGCGGTAGGGGGATTGAAATGACAACTGATACGAAAATGACGATCGATGAACAATACATTCGTTCTTTTTCAAACAAACATAATGAACCGGACTGGTTTACACAGTTTAGATTGGATGCTTTTGGCAAAGTGGATGAACTTGCGATGCCAAAGCCGGATAAAACACGGATTACAAATTGGAATTTCACCGAATTCCCGAAGCATGAAGCGGAAGTCCGTACTTTTAAGTCTCTTTCCGACTTGCCGGAGGTGGCCAAATCCGTCGTTGACATGGAAGAAAGCAATCAAAACTTATATGTTCAATACAATCACCAGGCTGCTTATGTGAGCTTGTCTGACCAATTGAAAGCACAGGGCGTCATTTTCACCGATCTATTTTCAGCTGTTGCCGAACATCCTGATTTGGTGAAAAAATATTTCATGACGGATGCGGTAAAAGTTGACGAACATAAATTGACGGCATTTCATGCAGCGCTTGTCAACGGAGGGGCATTTTTATATGTGCCAAAAAATGTTCAAATAACCGAGCCTGTTCAGGCTGTTTATATATTTGACGACAAAGATGCGGCGATGTTTAACCATGTCCTCATTGTTGCAGATGACAATAGTTCTGTAACGTACGTGGAAAACTACTTGTCCACAAACGAAGAGGTAAATGCTATTGTCAATATTGTATCTGAAGTCATTGCCAATCATAACGCCAAAGTTGTTTATGGAGCGGTTGATACACTGGCAAAAGGGTCCACGGTTTACGTCAACCGCCGGGGAATTACCGGTCGGGATGCCCGGCTTGATTGGGCTCTCGGGTTGATGAACGACGGCAATACGATCGCTGAAACCACAACAAACTTGATTGGCGAAGGTTCAAACGGTGATACGAAAACCGTTGTCATCGGAAGGGGAAGCCAAACGCAAAACTTTACGACAAGCATCGTGCACAGTGGCAGACACACGGAAGGTTTTATTTTAACCCATGGCGTTATGAAGGATGCCGCTTCTTCCATCTTTAACGGAATTGGAAAAATTGAAAAAGGCGCTTCAAAGGCAAACGCCAACCAGGAATCCCGTGTATTAATGCTCAGTGAAAAAGCGAGAGGCGACGCCAACCCGATTTTGCTCATCGATGAAGATGACGTAATGGCAGGGCATGCGGCATCTGTAGGACGTGTAGATCCGTTGCAGCTCTTTTACATGATGAGCCGCGGGATTCCCAAAGCAGATGCGGAACGGCTGATTATTCACGGTTTCCTTGCTCCTGTTGTAGAAAAACTGCCGATCGAAGCAGTGAAACGCCAATTGGTCGAAATCATTGAAAGGAAAGTGCAATCATGAACTGGAGTGAGGTGCGCAAACAATTTCCCATATTGGACCAGGAAGTAAATGGACAACCGCTTGTATACTTGGACAGTGCTGCGACCTCCCAAAAGCCGATCCAAGTCATTGAGACGCTGGCAGAATATTATAAAGGATACAATTCGAACGTCCACCGCGGTGTCCACACGCTTGGGACGAGAGCTACCGACAAATACGAAGGCGCCCGCGAAAAGGTCAGGAAATTTATCAATGCATCCTCTGCCGAAGAAGTCATTTTTACAAGAGGGACGACGACGGGACTCAACACGGTTGCTGCAAGCTACGGGCGGGCAAACGTCGGGGAAGGCGATGAAATCGTCATTACTTATATGGAACATCACAGCAATATTATTCCGTGGCAGCAGCTTGCCAGGGAAAAAGGGGCAACACTTAAATATATTCCTCTTCAAAAAGACGGCACGATCAAGCTCGAAGATGCTGAAAAGGCGATCAGCAAGAAAACGAAAATCGTTTCCGTCACACACGTTTCGAATGTGTTGGGCGTGATTAATCCGATTAAGGAATTGGCAGCCATTGCCCATCAGAATGGAGCAGTCATGGTTGTGGATGGCGCTCAGGGAGCACCGCATGTACCAATTGATGTGAAGGATCTGGATGCTGACTTTTATGCTTTTTCCGGCCATAAAATGGGTGCCCCTACAGGGATTGGCGTATTATATGGAAAAAAGGCCCATCTAGAAAACATGGAACCGATCGAGTTTGGCGGCGAGATGATTGACTTTGTCGGACTGTACGAATCGACGTGGAAGGAACTTCCATGGAAATTTGAAGCCGGAACCCCGATTATTGCCGGGGCAATCGGACTCGGTGCCGCAATCGATTTTTTAAATGAGATTGGCCGGGAAGCAATCCTTGAACATGAGCACAAACTCGCGGCCTATGCAATGGAAAAGATGTCCCAACTTGACGGTTTAACCATATACGGTCCTGCTGAACCGGAAAAGCGGGCAGGGGTCGTGACATTTAATATAGAAGGGGTCCATCCGCATGATGTGGCTACAGTACTCGATTCGGAAGGGATTGCCGTGAGGGCGGGGCATCATTGTGCACAGCCGCTCATGAAATGGCTGGATGTTTCCGCGACGGCAAGGGCAAGCTTTTATATATACAACGATGAGCAAGACATTGACAGACTCGTTGAAGGCCTAGTTAAAACAAAGGAGTATTTCACGAATGTCTTTTAACAACCTTGACAATCTGTACAGGCAAGTAATCATGGATCATTATAAAAATCCGCGGAACAGAGGGAGTCTAAACGACGGAAACCTGACGGTGGACATGAACAACCCGACATGCGGAGACCGAATCCATTTAACGATGAAGCTGGATAACGGAATCGTTGCGGATGCCAAATTTGAGGGGGAAGGCTGCTCCATTTCCATGGCATCTGCTTCCATGATGACACAGGCCATTATTGGCCAAGATACGGATTCTGCTTTGAAACTCGCGCATATATTCTCTGAAATGATTCAGGGAAAAGATCTTGACGACAAGGAAGAAGATCTTGATCTCGGCGATATCGAAGCTTTGCAAGGAGTATCCAAATTTCCAGCGCGTATCAAATGCGCCACGCTCGCATGGAAAGCGATGGAAAAAGGATTAAAGGAGCACCAATAAAAGAGGGAGGAATGAACAATGGCGAAACAAATACCCGAAATTGGTGATTACAAGTATGGGTTCAGGGATAAAGATGTTTCCATTTTCCGGACCGAGCGCGGTTTGACACGGGAAATTGTCGAAGAAATATCGAAAATGAAGGAAGAGCCTCAATGGATGCTTGACTTTCGGCTGAAATCGCTTGAACACTTTTATAAAATGCCGATGCCGCAATGGGGCGGCGACTTAAACGCCCTGAACTTTGATGAAATCAGATATTACGTGAAGCCATCTGAGCATACGGAGCGTTCATGGGATGAAGTGCCTGAAGAAATTAAGCAGACTTTTGACAAGCTGGGAATCCCGGAAGCTGAACAAAAGTACCTGGCTGGTGTTTCCGCGCAATACGAGTCAGAGGTTGTTTATCACAACATGAAAGAAGATCTCGAAAAAATGGGAATCGTTTTTAAAGACACGGATTCAGCCCTGAAGGAAAACGAAGACATTTTCCGTGAACATTGGGCAACGGTCATTCCGCCAACGGACAACAAGTTTGCAGCTTTGAACTCGGCTGTCTGGTCCGGCGGCTCGTTTATATACGTGCCCCCAGGAGTAAAAGTCGATACGCCGCTTCAGGCATATTTCCGGATCAACTCCGAAAATATGGGCCAATTTGAGCGTACACTGATTATCGTGGATGAAGGAGCATCCGTCCATTACGTTGAAGGATGTACGGCACCTGTTTATACAACAAACTCACTTCATAGTGCGGTTGTTGAAATCATCGTTAAAAAAGATGGTTATTGCCGTTATACAACGATCCAAAACTGGGCGAACAACGTCTATAACCTTGTGACCAAACGTGCAGTTTGTGAAGCAAATGCGACAATGGAATGGATCGACGGCAACTTCGGGTCCAAAGTAACGATGAAATATCCGGCCGTATTTTTAAAAGGAGAAGGTGCGAGAGGACTGACGCTCTCCATTGCATTAGCCGGAAAAGGCCAGCATCAGGATTCCGGGGCGAAAATGATCCACTTGGCGCCAAACACAACATCATCGATTGTATCCAAATCAATGTCACAGCACGGCGGCAAAGTCACATACCGCGGAATGGTCCATTTCGGACGAAAAGCTGACGGCGCCCGCTCCAATATCGAGTGTGACACAATGATCCTGGATGACAAATCCACATCAGATACAATTCCTTACAATGAAATTTTGAATGACAACATTTCATTGGAGCACGAAGCAAAAGTTTCCAAAGTCTCTGAAGAGCAGCTCTTCTACTTGATGAGCCGGGGCATCAGCGAACAGGAAGCAGTCGAAATGATCGTCATGGGCTTCATTGAACCATTTACAAAAGAACTTCCGATGGAATACGCGGTAGAAATGAACCGTTTGATTAAGTTCGAAATGGAAGGTTCAATAGGTTAATATCATACAAAACCCGTCACATCCATATTTGTGACGGGTTATTTATATTTATCATGTTTCCAATAGTGTTATGTTATTTTATACATAGAAGGAGTGAAGATATGATAGATGTTTTATATATTGAAGATGAAGTTGAAATTGCCAATTGGCTGAAACAAGCGCTCGTACAAGCGGGTTTTGTTGTACATAATTACCCTTCTTTTCAGCTGTATGAAGAGAGTGATGATAAGTTTACCCCGGATATTGCGATTTTAGATATTATGCTGCCGGGGTTGGACGGTTTTTCGATTGCACGCAAATTAAAGCGGGAGTATGAAGACCTTCCGATTTTAATGCTTTCGGCACGTTCGATGTTAGATGATAAATTAGAAGGCTTGAGTATTGCGGATGATTATGTAACGAAGCCTTTCCAAGTAGAAGAAATTATAGCTCGGATTCAAGTGTTATTACGCCGTTTCAATAAAACAAATGAGACGATTCGCTTAAAACATATTGAAGTCCGCACGAAAGATTTCACAGTGCACGATACAGAAACCGGTGAAGAGATTTTATTGACGCAGACGCAATATGGTTTACTCCGCTATTTTGTTACGCATTTGAATCAAATTTTAACGAAGGAACAGTTGTATGAAGCAGTATGGCAAGAGCCGTATATGGACGGAGATAAGACGCTTATGGTACATATTCGTTATTTGCGTGAAAAGATTGAAAAAGACCCATCAGAGCCTCAAATTATTGAAACAGTAAGAGGTATCGGTTACCGGGTGAGAGCATGAAAAAGATTTGGCATTCATTACTCACAAAATACATTTTTTTAATTCTTATCGCTTTAGCTTTTTTGCAGCTTGTGACGATTCTATATATGGTTGGTATCAACTTTGAACGTTTGGTTTCGGATGTACCGACTATACAAGAAATTGAAGAGCGCTGGACTGAAGATGTTTACGGGGCAACATTAGATGATATGGAGACGATTGTTGAAAAATGGCATACTGATTACCCGCAAGCGAGCTTTTTTTATGTCAATGCGAATGGCGAACTCGTGAAAAAATGGTACGACAACGATGCTACAACATTACCTGAGCACTGGGATATGGTAGAGACTACACGCTTTATCCAAGCGCATTATGATGGCCCAATCTTTACCGTTATCCGTTTTGTAGGGAATCAAGATGAAAATGGTTTTTTAGTTTTACAAATGGAGCGTGAATCATTAGAACCAGCTAAAATGGAATCAGGCTTTTTATTCATCGCAATCTTATTAATGGTTGGCTTTTTAGGTATTTCGCTATTATTTTTCATACGTATTTTAAAGCGCTTGGTCAATTTGGAAGAAGCGATGACAATTCGCGAGGTGGATGGCTTGCCTATTCGCATAGAAGTGAAGAAAAAAGATGAAATCGGCGCTGTCGAACAAGCTTTTAATAATATGGTGGATGAACTTAGAGAAGCTAAAAAACGCGAACAGGAGGAAGAGCAATTACGCCGGGAATTGATTGCTAATTTATCACACGATTTAAAAACACCACTCACTAAAATGCGTGCACAATTGCAAAATGTGCCTGTTGAACAAGCTGAGCATTTGGATCATTCCATTAGTACGATGAACAACCTAATCGAGAACTTGATGTCTTATTCTTTACTCACAGCAAATAAAATGCGTTATGAAGCTCAAGATGTACGTATAGACCGGCTTGTGAATCAAAGTATTGCCTCATGGTATCCGTTGTTTGAAGAGCAAGGGTTTGATGTGGAATTGGAAGTTGAAGAGCTTGTGTGGCATATTGATCAAGTATGGCTTGAACGGATACTCGATAATCTGTTCCAAAATGTATTGCGCCATGCTAATGAGGGAAAATTTATTCGCGTTGTTGTGCAAGATAATCACATAACAGTGATGGATAAAGGACGAGGTTTTACCGAGCATGCTCATATGAAAGGAGCGGGAATTGGGCTTTCCATCGTTGAGTTAATGGCTGAGAAAATGAATTTAGCCCTTGTTATTGATAGTACGGTGTCTGGTACGACGATTCAATTACACCCCAAAGCTTAAATATAATTTACCAAAGCGTATTCGAGTTTTTCGAGTACGCTTTTTTAAACGAATTTTAAACAAATGTACCCTTAACTTTAAACTATGGCCTTTAAAGTTAAAAGTGAGGTGGATGAGATGACATATATAGTTAAAACAACCAACTTAACGAAAAAATTTGAAAAACATACGGCCGTTTCAAGTATTGATTTAAAAATTAAAGAAGGAGAAATTTATGGTTTTCTCGG
Organism: Siminovitchia jepli; assembly: GCF_047228825.1. Classification (NCBI taxonomy): domain Bacteria; kingdom Bacillati; phylum Bacillota; class Bacilli; order Caryophanales; family Bacillaceae; genus Siminovitchia; species Siminovitchia jepli. The sequence goes on along the minus strand of NZ_JBFEGN010000009.1, from coordinate 8,245 downwards.
TCCAAATGGCGCGGGGAAGTCAACGACGATTCGGATGCTGTTAGGCTTAATGAAACCGACCGCTGGTGATATTCAAGTTTTTAACCAAGATTTAAAAAAGCATCGAAAAGAGATCCTACAGCAAGTCGGTTCATTAGTTGAAAATCCATCCTATTATCCGCATTTAACTGCAAAGGAAAACTTAGAAGTGTTGCGTAAAGTTTTAAAAGTACCTGAAAAGCGTATTGCGGATGTCTTAGAAATGGTGCGATTAAGTCATGTCGCGGATAAAAAAGTCAAAGGCTTCTCACTTGGGATGAAACAACGTATGGGGATTGCACAAGCTTTATTGCATGAACCGAAATTATTAGTTTTAGATGAGCCTACAAATGGTTTGGATCCGGAAGGCATTATTGAAATGCGGTCACTCATTAAAGAATTAGCAAAAAACGGAACAACCATTATGATTTCAAGTCACTTGCTTTCGGAGATTGACCAAATTGCCACAACGATTGGTGTCATTGCAAAAGGAAAACTCATTTATCAAGATGATATTCAAACGATGCGTACTTTGGCAAAGAGTCGTTTACGCATGCGTGTGAGTGATGTACAACAAGCGCAGCAAATTGTAGGCGGGGAAATAGAAGGAAAATGGTTGTACTGTGAGCCTCGCGCGGATGCAGAGGTTGCAGGCGCTATTCAAAAATTAACGGGACAACATATTGCTATTTATCGTGTAGAAGAAGAGCGACGTTCACTAGAGGAGATTTTCCTTCGGATGATAGAGGAGGCGTCTTGAATATGATGACGTTAATGCAAGCTGAATTTGCCAAAATTAAACGCAAAGGATTTCCAGTGCTTGCGTTTCTGGGCGCATTTGGTGTGGTTGCTATGCAGATGATCAATTATGGTTATCGAAAAGAGTGGCTAATGCAACAAAGTCCGGATTATTGGGGCTATTATTTAATAAACGTTCAAGGATTTATTCCGCTTGCCATTGTACTCGGCAGCATCATCTTAGCGGTTCAAATTGCAGGAGTGGAAGAGGAAACAAATGCCTGGAAGCTTCAATTGGCATTGCCATTATCGAAAAAAGGTTTATATGCTGCGAAGTTTTTTATTGTCCTCTGCTATTTAGTAGTTGCATCTGTACTGTTAATTATTTTCACTATTGCTTATGGAATATTTTTGGATTTCAATCAATCGATTCCATACGAAATAGTATTCAAACAAAGTACATTGCCTCTGTTAGCCGTTTTACCAATTGTCGCACTGCAGTTATGGATTTCGGTTGTGAGTAAATCACAAGCCGTTGCGATCACTGTAGGAATTGTACAATTTTTAATGACGTATTCCGCTTTTTCCTTCCCGGATTGGACGCCTTGGAAATGGATTTATTTACCGAATCCAATGTGGAATGCAGCACTGGGCATTAGTGTAGGTGTCGTTATTTTTTTTATGGGTATGTATGATTTTTACCGAAAGGATGCTAAATAAATGTTTGTCTCATTACTAGAAGCGGAATGGTATAAGCTAAAACGCAATAACATTTACGCGCTACTTATTATTGGTCCGCTCCTCACATTGCTTATAGGTGCGATGAATCCGATGATGTCTCAGATGGAAGGCTTCAATCCGTGGTATAGCTTATTTTTGTTTATGAATCTCCCCTATGCTTTATTATTCCTTCCTTTAATCACTGGGGTGTTGGCAGGAATCGTTTGTCGTTACGAGCATCAAGCGGGTGGTTGGAAACAGCTCGCTGCATTACCTGTTACGCGCTCGCAAATTTATGTAGCGAAATTTGTCTTAATCGCAATTCTCGTTTTAGTGATTCAATTGATGTACGGTGTCGTTGTTTATGTGGCGGGTATGGTGAATGGATTTGAAGAAAGTTTCCCATTTATCGTGATTAGCAAATTCATTTTTGGCGGTTGGATTGCAACATTTCCGATGATTGCTTTGCAACTTTGGGCCGCGATGCATTGGCGCAGCTTTGCAGTAGCTTTTACCTTAAATGTGATTTTTACATTACCGGGGATTTTAGCGATTAATTCAGAACGTTTTGGTCCTTATTATCCTTGGGCGCAACCATTCTTTATGATGTATGCAGAAGAAAATATGCCAGGGATTTTCTTTGTGCCGATAAGCCAAGTGTTACTCGTTACAGGTGGCAGCTTTATTCTATTTCTCCTGTTGGGTTTATTGAGTTTCAATCGCAAAGCCATTTAAAAGGGGCAGGAGGCTGAAGAAAAGCCTGCGGAAAGCGTCCTTTAACACTGAAATTGAGCTGGATGTGTCCGACTGTTACAAAAAATGAGTGGGGACACCTTATGAACTGATTTTCTCTCCAAAGAATTATGATTAACTTTCTATTAGACTAACAATTTGAACAAAAAGAGACAGGGACAAAAATTAGTGAAAATCAAGAAACCGCATGAAATCAAATTTAAAACCTTGATTTCATGCGGTTTTACTTTCAGTACTTACACCATTTTCAATGATTTTTTTACTTATATCCCATCCTCTTTTCAATGTAGTTTTAGGCGACCCGCATCATCTGTAGGGTCCTCGCCGACAATCGAAAATCCGTTTTTCAGGTAGAACATTTTCGCATTCACATTGTGGACAAGGAACAGCGCTTTTCATTAACAAGTCTCCTTTGAAAAATATGGTCTTCTCATTATAAATGGAAGACTATGTGTCGGAATAGACAATATGTAGGCGGGGGATTTTGTTTTTGATATAATCTTGATGGGCGGTATCATTATTTGAACTGCACCATTGCCGAACTGTTAAAATAAATTATATCTGCCCGGATCCCTTTCGGACAGGGACAGAAGGATGACATGAACACAGGAAAAACAAGATCCTTCTGCATTTTTTGATTTTGAATCCAATTTTCAAACAGGAGGAGTCAGTATGTATAGAACGATGATGAATGGAAAAATACACCGCGCCCGCGTAACTGAGGCCAATTTAAATTATGTAGGCAGTATTACAATTGACGCGGATATTTTGGATTCAGTGGGGATGGCGGCAAACGAAAAAGTTCAAGTTGTCAATAATCACAATGGTGCCCGCTTTGAAACTTATATCATTCCCGGGGAAAGGGGGAGCGGTGTTGTTTGTCTGAACGGAGCTGCCGCCCGCCTCGTGCAAGTGGGGGATATTGTCATCATTATTTCCTACGTTCTTGTACCTGAAGAAAAAGTCGCTTCCCATCAGCCGAAAGTGGCCATTATGGATGAGAACAACCAGATTAAAGAGATCTTGTCTGCCGAGCCGGCAAATACAATTTTGTAACGGCTTCTTCCCAAAAGCCAAATGAAAAGGTCAGGGTCTCATAGTTTACTATGGGTATTAACGGTTATATATACTACGTGTTCATTTTTGCCTTTGTTATAATATGTATGAAAACGAAATGATGGTGAGCATATGATTTATGTAGGAGTCACCGGATGGGGAGACCACGATTTATATCCAAAAGGGATTGCTCCAAGTGATAAATTAAAGGAGTATGGGGCACATTTTCCGACCGTTGAGGTGGATTCATTCTTTTATGCCGTTCAGCCGGCCCGGAACGTGGAAAGATGGGTGAAAGATGTGCCCGCGGATTTTCGGTTTGTCGTCAAGGCTTATCAAGGCATGACAGGGCATGAACGCGGGGATATTCCGTTTTCATCAAGGGAAGAAATGTTTAACGCTTATATTGACTCGATCGAGCCGTTTGCCGAGAGTGGAAAGCTGGCGATGGTGCTGTTCCAGTTTCCGCCATGGTTCAATTGTACAAAAGAGAATGTGGATTATTTACGGATGTGCCGGCAAAGGATGGAAAGATTTCCGGCTGCCGCGGAATTTAGAAATCAAACATGGTTTTCTCCCCGTTTTCATGAAAAGACGCTTCAATTTTTAAAAGAAGAAGGTTGGATTCATGTTGTTTGTGACGAACCCCAAGTGGGTGAAGCCTCTGTTCCGATTGTGCTCACTGCCACGGATAAGGATCAAGCACTTATTCGCATGCATGGGCGCAATACCCCTGCATGGATGAAGCCAGGGGAGAAAAACTGGCGGAAGACCCGGTATTTATACCGCTACAGTCGAAAAGAACTGGAACAATGGAAAGAACATATTTTAACGCTGCAAACAGAAACGAAGGACGTCTTTGTTCTGTTCAATAATAATTCCGGCGGGGATGCTGCCTGCAACGCGAAAGAATTAATTGATTTGCTGGGCATACAATATAAGGGACTTGCAGCAAGGCAGCTTGATTTGTTTTGACGGATGGGAAGTGGATATGTGAAGGAAAGAGTTCATATTTATCATACGAATGACATTCATAGCCACCTGGAAAATTGGCCGCGGATCCATCGTTTTTTAAAAGAAAGAAAAGCGGCCCATGAAGCTGAAGGTGAGGATGTCTTCGTTTTTGATTGCGGCGACTTTGTTGACAGATGGCACCCTTTTACGGAAGGAACAAAGGGAAAAGGGAATGTCAGACTGTTAAACGAGGCCGGCTATACAGCCGTTACAATCGGCAACAATGAGGGAATGACGCTGGATCATCGCTCATTGGATGAACTGTATGATGACGCCCGGTTTGATGTCGTGTTGGCCAATTTGTTTTTGCCGGAAGGGAACAGGCCGGCCTGGGCCCTTCCGCGCCGGATGTACACGACTTCGAAAGGGGCAAAAATCGGCGTGACGGGCGTAACCGCCCACTATCACCGCTTATATAATCTTTTGGATTGGGAACTTGGTGAACCTCTCCAGGCACTCTCCAAACAAATTGATATGCTTCGGCATGAGGCGGATGTCATTATTGTTCTTTCCCATTTGGGCCTGCAGGCTGATCAATGGATAGCGGAAAATGAACCTGCGGTTGATCTCATTCTGGGAGGGCACACACATCACGTTTTGCCAAGCGGAGAACAGGCAGGCGAAGCTATTTTGGGGGCGGCAGGAAGGTACGGAGAATATGTCGGTTACGTATCAGCGGAATGGGAGATTGGGGATGTATCCACCAAAACGTTCCAGGCCGCTCTATTCGAAACGGCATACTTGGCTGCTCCACCGGATGAAACTGAGCAGATGCATGAATGGAGAGAAATTGGCAAAAAAATGCTGTCCGCAGAGGTCGTTTCGCTGCCTAAGCCGCTTACGTATTCTTGGGATAAGCGTTCGGAGCTTCCAGCCATGCTTTCCGAAGCGCTTTATCATTGGTGCGGGGCTGATTGCGCCCTTGTCAATTCCGGGCTGTTCCTGTCCCGGCTTGATGAAGGACCGGTCACCAAATATGATATCCACCGCATGCTGCCTCATCCGATCAACCCTTGTAAAGTGGAGCTGACAGGAGAAGAGCTAAAGGAAGTCCTGTACCAGGCCGAACGGACCCATTTGCCTCAGCTAAAGTTTCAAGGGCTGGGGTTCAGGGGAGTCATGATGGGAAAATTTATCTATCACCAAATTGCAGCGGATTTTCAAAGCGATATCATCAAAATTGGCGGCAAACCTCTCGATCTTGAAGAGACCTATGAGATTGCCACTCTTGACATGTTTACTTTCGGCAAGTTTTTTCCGCAGATACAGCATGCAAAAGCGAAAACATATTATCTCCCCGAATTTTTGCGCGATGTGATGGAATGGTATTTAATCCGGTTATACCAAATGCCGTAGACGGGTAACCCCTTTCCAAATGCCAATGTGAACCATTCTTTCCTCTTTTTCATATATATGGGTATCAGAAGGGGTGGATTGGATGGTTTCAATTGAACCTGTAATGATTGACGGACACATGTTTGTAGCTTCCACCGTCCGTTTGCCAAAAACGACGTTGCTCGCCGTGTCCAATGATCGTGGATATATTATGTGCGGCGCCCTTGATGTCGGGCTCTTAAATGACAAGCTGAAAGAACGCGGGATTATCGCGGGGAGGGCTGTCGGAGTAAAAACGATTGAACAGCTGCTGGAAGCGCCGCTCGAATCGGTGACGGCTGCTGCCGGGGAGCTCGGAATATCCGCCGGAACAAAAGGGCGCGATGCATTATTAAAAATGATATAGATGATTTTTTTCTCAAAGAGCTATTACCCCCCATGTCCGCATATGCTAACCATGGGGGGGATTTTTGTTGACTCATTTTCGCGCTCGCAAATTCCGGCGCGGTCCGCTGCCGTTCCGATATGTCATACTCATTTCTTTCGTCTTTTTTTTATTGTCAACTGCTGCGGGGCTTTGGATCGTGAATTACGGCATTAAGCCGACGTTAACGAGATATGCAGAATCACAAACGAAAAAAATTGCTCCCATAGTCATCAGCAAGGCGGTAAAAGAGGTGATTCCAAACGTAAAAGACATACGGGAGATTACGGAAATGGTTCAGAATGGATCGGGAGGTTCATCCGTACAGTATAAAACGGACATCATTAACCAAATCCAGGCAGATATTACCAGGGCAATCCAGTTGAATTTAAAACAGGCCGAAGCAGGCAATCTGGATGCTCTCACGGAAGAAACCGGGGTTGAATTTGACTATGAATCTTCTTCACAAGGAGAGGGGATTGTTTATTCCTTCCCGCTGGGACAGGCAACAAACAACGCCCTTCTCGGCAACTTGGGGCCACGTATACCCATCCGGTTTACCGCTATCGGAGACGTCACCACAAATGTCGATACAAGGGTGGAACAATATCCCATTAATAATATGTTTGTAACCATATCCATACAGGTTCAGGTGAATGTACAAATCATTATCCCGTTTGGAACGAAAGAGGCAGTTGTTCAACAGGAAGTTCCCATTGCCATAGGATTGTATCCGGGAGATGTGCCGCAATTTTACAACAACAGCGGGAACACCAATCCGTCCATTCAATTCCCGAAACAGGATAATTCTCCGTAGTGTGGTCATCAAAGCAGGCAATTTTAGCTTCGGGTGCTTTCCCGAAGCTTTTTCAAAAAGGGCTGTTCGCCAATTTAATCAAATCCAACATACGATCCGGTAACCCCGGCATACGATCGAGTTTTGTGCAAATAGGACCGGTAACCCCGACATACGATCGAGGTTTGTACAAATACGATCCGGTAACCATGAAAACGATCAAATTTGATTCTATTCCAGTCTTTCACTTTTGATGGGATCTCTTCTGTCCATCGTTAGCTTTTATCTGTCTGCCCATTCCCATGCTTTCAGGTAAGGATATGGATCGAATGCCCACTCGTTGATCCCGTTATCTTTATACATGCCGAAATGAAGATGTGGAGGAAACTTTCCTGCAGTACCCGGAGGTCCGTATCCTGAACTGCCTACACTTCCAATGACTTGTCCAGGTTTTACGACATCACCGATTTTTAAATCCTTTGCAAAACCGTTTAGATGGGCGTAGTAATGGTACGTATTGTTTAAATCCCTGATCCCCACGCGCCATCCTCCATATTTGTTCCAGCCTTTTATTTCAACAACGCCATATCGAACAGCACGTACAGGTGTGCCATACGAAGCGAATATGTCTGTACCCTCATGCATTCTCCTGCCGCCCCATCCCCTGCTTTTTCCCCAAGTATTATGGTAAGTATAGTTGTACCCTTTCGGGATCGGGAACACGCTTTCATTCAGATTTATGCGATTGAATGTTCTGTATAGTTTGGCATTTGTCATGATGATACTCACTGTTTTATCTCTTTTATAATAATTCCATAATGCCATTCGGACGTTCGTGTCATTGACACCATACGGAGAAATGATGGAGGCGGCTGTAAATAATAGGTCCTCATTATTCGTTCGACTCGCTTTTCCGTCTCCGTTTCCATCCAGTCCCTTTCCCCCAAAAAATGTAATCGTCTTTGGGTTGTTGTCTTCCACGTTCGGATTTAATGGTCCGCCCCATTCTAAAGCGTCCATATAAAAACCCGTTAAACCATCAGGTTTGGGAAGATCTTTCCTGACATGGCGGATGCTCCGTTCGTATTGATCAATGGCAGCAATAAAGTACCAGGGAACACCGGATATTGCCTCTGTTTTTTTATATAAATCCATTCGTTGTGTGTACATCTCTTCCGGTGATGTTTCTTTCGCGTCAATTTTATGGGAAGGGATAAAAAGAAATAGTATCAGAACCAGGAATAGGAATTTCCTCATTTTTATAATCATTCCTTTCGCTACGCTCAAGGCACAACACTGCATGAAAATGAAGCGTTATGCCTTTTATCTTTCGTTTTAAAGTAGTAATCTATTTTTGAAGGAGCCTGTATACACTACAAATCACGGGGAGG
>NZ_JBFEGN010000099.1:0-11460 GCF_047228825.1 Siminovitchia jepli | reverse complement strand
CATCAGATTACACTCCATTTCCAGTAAATTTTTGGGAATTCAGGAATTTACTCGTTTGGAATACCGAGAGTATATTATATTCAATGATAACTATTATATCATTATTTCATTTTTTCTTAATGTTTAAAATGATGTTTGTACTCATTTACTGAACCTTAAACCCTTCTTTTGTTTTATCAAGGGCCTCAACTGTTTGGGTCCGGTTACTCCACCGGTTTTAAGCCTGAAGTGACCTTCGTTACGATTCGATTGACAACTGCTTTTTTCCAGTCAAAAGTATCTTGATGCCAATACCATAGAACGACTGGGGAGCCATTAGTGCATACGGTTTCAACGAGGATCTCCACCGACTGGACGAAATAGTGCAGGAGTTTTTGCTGAAATAATATTTTTGGCTGTCAAAAAATTAATAAAAAGTGTATGATAATTTTACACCTTTAAATAAGGAGGGTTTCCTATGTATAATAAGCAGCTTAATCAAATGAAAAAGAACTTTAAGCAAACAGATGTTATTTGTATAGTTGATATAGATGGAAACATTTTATACTACAATAATTACAACGATGTCTGCAATAAACTGGGAAGTAATGACGTAATCGGAAAGCCTTTTTTAGAGCTCTATCCGTGGTTAACACGTGAAACGAGTACATTGCTAAAGGTGCTAGATCGCGGCGAGCCCATCGTCAACGAATTTCAATCCTTAGAGGTAGATCATAATTTTACTGTAAACGCGATTAACTCTGCGTTCCCTTTAAAAAATAAATCAAATATGATTGGTGCAGTCATCGTATCGACGAATCTGGATACAGAAAGTGAAGCTAAAAAAATAACTGCGAACAAAATTCCGCAAGCTTCATTTCAGGCCAAATATAGTTTTGATGATATTCTTACAATAAATGAAGAGTTAGAACACACCAAAAAAACGCTGAAGAAAGCAGCCTCAAGAGATTCAAACATTTTTATTTATGGAGAAACAGGTACTGGAAAAGAATTATTTGCGCATTCAATCCATAATGAAAGTAATAGAAGGCACAAGCCTTTTGTCGCTCAAAATTGTGCAGCAATCCCTGGTACGCTAATAGAAAGTATTTTATTCGGTTCCTCGAAAGGCAGTTTTACAGGTGCTCAAGAAAAAAAGGGCATTTTTGAAATTGCGGATGGCGGGACGATTTTTTTAGATGAAATCAATTCTATGCCGATCGATATGCAGGTGAAATTGCTGCGGATCATTGAGGAAAAAAGTGTCCGGAAAATCGGAAGCCATAAAGATATTCCCATTGATGTACGAATTATTGCTTCCACAAATGAACGCCCTGAAAAGCTTGTAGCAGAAAACAAATTTCGAATGGATTTATTTTATCGTCTCAATGTTATTAGTGCAGAAATACCGCCATTACGAGATAGAAAAGAAGATATTAATCTCCTTTGCGACGCTTTTATTCATTATTATAATCAAGCTTTCAATGAAAATATAAAAGGGCTTCATGCAAATGCCCAGCTCGTTTTAAATACTTATGATTGGCCGGGAAACGTTCGGGAGCTGAAAAATTGTATTGAAAGCTCTTTCAACCTTGTAAATAGCAATATGATTATGGTAGAGGACCTACCTAAATATATTCTTACATCCAAACAAGTATCCCATAAAAAAAATATTACAAAGAATAAATCTTTAACGGAACTGATAGATGAATATGAGAAATCCTTGCTGGAGGATATTTTAACCATGTCCAATTTTAATATTTCGCATAGCGCGCGAATGCTAAAGGTTCCCCGCCAAACGATTTATTATAAAATGAATAAGTATAAAATTCAAAAAAACAAGCGGGAGGTGTAGAATTTTCTTACACTCCCCTTCGCTTCTGAAAGTACAACAACTATTTTATGACGAAGTTTGTTTGATTTTATCGCTCTTAAGCAGCTTTTTGATTATAGGTATTTTTGGCACGCAACTTGCAAATACTTTTGCAAGTGTTTTTTTTTAGAAAAAAACAATTTACTTTACTTATGGAGGAGGTATGCCAATGGGAAAAAATGACCCTGTAAAAAATAACGGAATGACAACAAAAGATTTTTTTGGACTGGCTTTTGGAAGCATGATTGGTATCGGGTGGGTAATTTCCGTTCCGGCATGGATGGCTACAGCTGGAAGTTTTGGTGCGATCATCGCTGTTGTACTCACGATGTGCATGATTATTCCAATCGGATTCGTTTACGGAGAGTTAACAGCAAGCCTAAAGGTAGCTGGAGGTGAATTTGCTTATACGTATAAAGCGTTGGGTAAATTACCTGCTTTTATTTGCGGCTGGTTTTTAATTTTAGGTTATTTAATCATTTTGCCGTGGGTTGCTATTTCAATTTCATTATTGGCCAGCTATGTATACCCGGCTTTAAATTCCTATCCGATTTATTCTCTTTTCAATTATCAAGTTTATTTACCCCAGCTGCTTGTCAGTTTTATTGTCGTGGGGACCATTGTTTATATGAATTGGAAGGGAACAAAACAATCGACCATTTTCCAAAACTCAGCTACCTTAATGATGATTATTACATTTATTGTCTTTATTGTTAGTGGCGTTTTCATTGGTGACGCCGAAAATATTAAGCCACTGTTTAACCCGGACTCGAAAGTCAATAGCGTAGTCCTTGCAATGGCAGCAATATTGTTCTTTATGAATGGTTTTGATACGATTCCGAAAACTGTGGAAGAAGCAAACAGTAAAATTAACTATTCGAATTTAGGAAATGCCATCGTTGGAACAATTCTTCTTGGTGGTACCCTTTACATTCTGATTATTATCGCTTCCGGATTTATTATGCCGGCCAGTCAAATTGATGGATTAGGCTCACTTCCACTGATCAATGCACTTGAAGTGACGACCGGTTCGAAATTTTTGCCATACATTGTTTCCTTCGGAGCACTAATGGGGGTCATTACAACATTTAATGGTTTTTTGCTGGCGGGAAGTCGCTTAATTTTCTCTTTTTCACAATCGGGTTTTTTACCGAAAGCTTTTTCAAAAAGGCATCCAAAATATAAAACACCTACCGGCGCATTATTGTTTATGACTGTCATTACTGTCGTGGGAATATTGCTCGGAAGCGGAGTACTTCTTCCGTTTATCATTATGGGAGGAATTTCTTTTCTAATCGCTTGGTTCTGTATGGCTTTGGCAAGTGTCATGCTTCGAAAATCACAACCAACACTGAATCGTCCCTATAAAATTCCAGGTGGAACCAAGACGGCATATATTGCAACTTTTTTCTCAGGACTATTTTTACTGCTCATGATCATCCCGGGAACCCCAATTTCAATGGGGAAAATAGAATACATTTTATTTGTTGCTTGGATGATACTCGGATTCTTTGTCTTTATTGGCGTTAAAAAGCATGAAATACGTTTAAATGAAACTACAAAAAATGAGGGATTTGTAAATGAATAAACAAAAATTTGGGATTGTTGGATTTCCTTGGGATGGAGGCGCTTCATTAGGGAGGCCAGGAGCGCGCTTTGGTCCTGCAAAAATCCGCGAGGCGTTTTCTTGGTTTGAAAATCGAATTGAAAATAATCAAGTTTATAACGTTGAAAAAAGAAAAACCTATCAACTACAAGATAAAGGTATTCAGGATTATGGCGATATAGATATTGCTGCTTACAGTACAGAACTTACATTTGAAAATGCGTATAGTAAAATTCAAGCGCTATTAAAAAACAATGTATTTCCTTTTGTAATTGGAGGAGACCACTCAATATCTTATCCGATTATTAAAGCACTGCACGACCACACAGATGGGCAAGTCGGAATAATCCAATTTGATGCCCATTTGGATTTAGTGGACGAAACACCGATACAAGGTCGCTTTTCTCAAAGCAGTCAGATGCGGCGAGCGCTGGAGCTCCCCCGCGTAAAACCTGAACATGTCGTCCAAATAGGCGTGCGCAGCATTAATTATCCATGGTATGAAAATTATCTCAAAGAAAGCGGTATCATACAGTTCACAGCCAGAGAGGTTCATCAAAGCACACCTGAACAAATCGTGAAAGAAACATTCGAAGCATTAAAAGATGTCGATAAAATTTACCTCACGTTCGATGTGGATGTACTGGATCCTGCTTATGCGCCGGGTACAGGGGCAAATGAGCCAGGGGGATTAACACCCGTACAATGTATGACAATGCTGGATTTGCTTTACTCAGCTGTTGATGCATTTGATATAGCAGAAGTAAATCCATTGTATGATCCTCAAGATATTACCTCTGCTTTTGCAGCCCGTATTATGTTTGATTGTGCAGTTGAAAGATTAAGCGAATGATGAATGTAAGGATGTCTTAAAATGAACGACTTAAATCAATTATTCGAACATGATGAGCTGAGGGAGCAAATTGCATATTTAACAAAGGAGCTCGTAAAAATACCGAGTGTCAGTCATACAAATGGTGAAAAAGTGATAGCCGATCGTATCAAACAATGGATTTCTCAATTCCCATACTTCAAGCAGCACCCTGATCATCTTTGGGAACAAGAAATTCCGGGTGACCCATATGGGAGGAAAAATATATTCGCATGGATTCAGGCGAACCCTACTGCTAAAAAAACAGTGATATACCATTCCCATATCGATACAGTCAACGTGAAGGACTTTGGAAATTTAGAAAATATTGCGTTTGATTCCGAACAACTTGGGGAATTTTTCAAAAACTATGATCATGACGAAACCATTAAGATAGAAGCACAGTCTGGTGACTGGATGTTTGGTCGCGGAGTATTAGATATGAAGAGCGGGGCAGCAATTCACATTGCCAACCTGCATTACTTCTCTGAGAATCTTGATAAACTTCATGGAAATGTACTCGCCATGTTTAATCCGGACGAAGAAACACAGCATATTGGAATCATTTCGGCAATTTCTGAACTGACAAGGCTTCAAAAAGAAAATGATTTAGAATATATCTGTGCAATCAATAATGATTTTACAAGTCCTCTTTTTGAAGGAGATTCCAGTAAGTATATTTATACCGGATTTGCAGGCAAACTACTCCCCAGCTTCTTTATTTACGGCAGAGAAGTACATGTTGGTGAAACGTTAAAAGGAATTGATTCAACACTTGTTGCCTCAGAAATTAATAAGCAAATTAACAACAATATGGCTCTTGCCGAACAGATAGAGGGAGAGGTAATCCTCCCGCCTTCGTGTCTCCAACAGCGCGATAGAAAAGAGTCTTACACTGTACAAACGCCTTTTAAAACAGGTATCTACTTTAATTATTTTTTATATAAAGATACCCCTTCAGACGTGTTAAGAAAATTGAAGCAACAAGCAAAAGTGGCTTGTGATGAAGTTGAACAATATCTTCAAATGAATTACAAACAATATCTGCAGAGACTTGGGCAAGTTGATCAATCGATTTCTTTTAAGATTGAAGTAGTTACGATTGAGGAATTGATTCAGGAGCTGAGGGGAAAAAATATCCCTGTTGAACGTACCATTCGTAATGTTGCTGAACGGACCAAAGGAGAAGAATTACGCGATCGGGCATTTAAGATCGTTGAGGCACTGCAGGAGCTGGACGAACAGAAAAAACCGAGAGTTATTCTGTTTTTCTCTCCTCCTTACTGCCCAAACCATTCCATTCAATATGATCGAGAAGGGAATGAACAGCTGATTAAGGAACTTGAACAGCTGATCAATGACGTTCAGAATAAAACCAAAGAAGAAATTAAAATGAAGGAATTCTTCCCATTTTTGGCAGACAGCAGCTATATTGCCTGCCAAGAATCCAAAAGCGAACTGGATGTCTTAATGGCAAACTTTATTGGCTGGGATGAGACTTATTCATTACCTATACAAGAAATCCAAGCTTTAAATATTCCTTCCATTAATATTGGGGTGTACGGAAAAGATGGACATAAATGGACTGAACGGGTGTATAAACCATACTCTTTTGAATTAGTTCCCCATATGATACGGACACTTACAGAAAAATTACTGTTGTCTTCTGATAGATCACTTTTCATAAGGTAAGTGAAAGGAGATCCTTGCAGGCGGATTCTCCTTTCATGTTATTGATAAAAAGGAGTTCGAAATCGTTTCGTTTCGAACTCCTTTTTAGATTTCCTATATGTTTTTCTAAACTCTTTAAGGCCTAACCGGTTCTCCGTCGGACTCCATGTTCTATTCTTTACCAAGATGCAATGACGAAATGATGCATACATGCTTTGCCGATTTGCAATCACGGTAGGATTTTTACGTTGCAGTCAATTTTTTTAAGACTTCACCTGCCGGGTAATGATAACATAATAACAAGCAGTGAGTATACATAATAAAATGGTTTTATATTTAAGCCCGACCCTATTCTTCCGGAATTTTTAAACCGGTATCCACTTTTTTGGGGCTGTAAACCATCAAATGGACATTAACGGATTATAAGATCATGTTTTGATCGGACTTGAGGCGAAAACAGCACCCGTATACATATAATAAAAAAAAATTTTTCCGCCCATATCTTTTTTGTTTTTTCAAACGTTTAGTAAGTAGAGACGTACTGAAAGGAGTGAGCAAAATGTACGAAAATCATTTTCATACATCAATGAAAAGTAACAATCAATCCCAGCAAGCAATGAATCAGAACCTTGTTCATTTACTTCCGCAGCTTCAGCAATATTGTCGGTATCTTTCTCAAAATAAATGGGACGGAGAGGATATTGCTCAGGAAGTCATCGTTAAAGCACTGGATCGCTATAGTCAAAAGGACGAAATTACGCCCGCTTTGTTAAAAAGAATGGCTTATAACTTTTGGATCGATACGATCCGAAAAAGATAAAATGAAGCGACCTTGCCGTTGACAGAATTGGAGGAAAGCAAAAAAGAAAGTAATGGTGTTTTAGATGTGATTGATTTTTTAATGAAAACATTAACGCCAAAACAAGCCGTTATCGTCATGTTGAAAGAAGGCTTTCAATTTCAATTAAAAGAAATTGCAATGTTATTGGACACAACTGAAGTGGCGGTAAAAGCAAGCCTTCATCGCGCAAGAAAAAGAATGGATAAAAGGGAACCCGAAAAAGCTTCCTTTTCAAATGAACTGTACTGGACTAATAATGAGCAGGAACAGTTTTATGGGCTGTTTCATAAAGCGGTAGAATTACAGGATCCGACTGTATTGATTAAAGCCATTCCATCAATCCGCACTTTGAAAAAGAAAACCGGAGCGCCAATCGCTGTTTTAAATAAAAACCTTTCATATCCAAATTCCTCTCCTTCAAGTACTCTCTCTCTGGCTGCATAGCTAAACTGAAAAGGAGGAATCAGTCATGAATACAATTCCATATGTGATTGAACAAACAAATCGCGGAGAGCGTTCCTATGATATATACTCCCGGTTATTAAAGGACCGGATTATCATGATTGGGGAAGAAATCAATGATCATATGGCCAATAGTGTTGTGGCACAACTATTATTTTTAGCGGCGGATAATCCAGAAAAAGACATTTCCTTATACATCAACAGTCCAGGCGGGTCTACAAATGCAGGCTTCGCAATATTTGATACGATGCAATACATTCAGCCTAACGTGCGGACAATTTGTACCGGGATGGCTGCATCGTTCGGTGCAATGCTCCTTCTGGCCGGTACAAAAGGGAAACGTTTTGCCCTGCCCAATAGTGAAATTATGATTCATCAACCACTTGGGGGTGCGAGAGGGCAGGCAACAGAAATTGAAATATCAGCAAAAAGAATTCTAAAGTTGAAAGAGAAAACGAACCAAATAATTGCTGACAGAACCGGTCAGCCTGTTGAAAAAGTTGCAAGGGATACGGACCGGGATTATTTCATGAGTGCGGAAGAAGCAAAAGAATACGGAATTATAGACGAGGTTATCGAGTTTAAATAGAGGGCTTACGGGGAACCAAGGCTTTCATTAAACAGAATGATGAAGGATTATAAAGACCTTTTATAAGTTCATTGAACTTGAAAGGTCTTTTTTGCTGTGCTTTATGGGTGTGGGTATTGATATCCAAATGCCCTAAAAAAGCTCTGCGGTGGTTGATGACGGGTAACTTTTCTCTGTTGCCGCATATTTTCATTAAACACACTTGCGCCTGCCGCTCGTGTTTATAAACAGTAGAAAGAATCGTGATTAGGACATCCATGAACGATTGTTAATTTTTTAGCTAAAGGTAAACTGGCTTCACTCGGATGCAATGATGTTGCCAATAATCAATGCAATGACAAAATCGAGTAATCTTAGATGGGAAAAATTGATTTAGCAGGGTCAAGCGTAAAAAGATATGGAAATATAGCACTTGATATCCAATGAGGTGTCGTTAAAGGTTCCTGACCTGTTGAATCGGAAGCATAACGGCCGTTCATTTCATTGGAGATATGGCTATATTCGTCAGTTAACTAATGGCAAGCCAGTTAAATCAACATGTAGCTCCGGGGCTAGTTCGATTTATGTTACTCCGGCAAACTTGTTGACACGGAATCAGATAGCGCTTACAATTAAGTTGATCAGCTTAATAGTTATTAGAAAAAGAGTTGTTTATTATGTCTTTGAATAAAGATCGTCGAATTGGCCGTCATGCAGTTCTCCTACTGCTGTCCGATAATCCGGCTGAGCAATTAAAAAAGCTGGAGCAGTCGAATTGGATCGGGTGTATAGGGAAAGTTGGTTCGATGGATACACATAAAGTGGTAGCTGCAATTGAAACGGCCGCAAAGAAGAACGGGATTGTCCGTTCGGACGTTTATCGTGAGATGCATGCTCTATACCATGCAATCATCGAAGCACTGCATGGGATTACGAGGGGCCAGGTACAAATAGGCTCCATCCTTAGGACGGTCGGCCTGTCATTTGCTGTTTTACGGGGAAATCCGTATGACAATGAGCAGGAAGGAGACTGGATTGCTGTTGCTTTATACGGGACGATAGGCGCGCCAGTGAAAGGATCCGAGCATGAAACCATCGGATTGGGAATCAACCATATATAATTGCCCATAGTTTATTAGTTTAGTTAATAGGGGGCTATATCTTGGAATCAATGACGAATCCAAGATATAGTCCCCTTTTTCATGGCTGCTTTACTTAACTAAAGGAATAGGAAAGGAGAATACAAATGGTCACACTTACTGGTCATTCACTTACGTTTTCCGAGGCAAGGAAAGTTCTTTATGGTCGGGAAAAAGTTCATTTTTCGGAAGAAAGCATGAGGAGAGTGGAAGAAAGCAGAAAAGCGGTAGAAAAAATCGTATCTGAAGAAAGGGTCGTCTATGGCATTACAACCGGGTTTGGAAAATTCAGTGATGTATTGATCGGCAAAGAAGACGTAGAAGAATTGCAGTTAAATTTAATTCGCTCCCATGCCTGCGGAGTCGGCGACCCTTTTCCGGAAATCGTATCGCGGGCGATGGTTTTGCTTCGTGCCAATGCGTTGCTGAAAGGATATTCGGGTGTTCGTCCAGTTGTCATCGAAAGGCTGTTGGATTTGATCAATGCGGAAATCCATCCGGTGATTCCACAGCAAGGATCCCTGGGAGCCAGCGGCGATTTGGCTCCGCTCTCACACTTGGCCCTTGTTTTAATTGGAGAAGGTGAAGTCTTTTATAAAGGGAAAAGAACTTCTGCGATGGACGCCATGACGAAAGAAGGGATTTTCCCCATCAGCCTGACGGCCAAGGATGGTCTGGCTCTTATTAACGGAACACAGGCCATGACGGCTATGGGCGTAATCGCTTATTTGGAAGCCGAAAAACTGGCTTATCAAGCAGAACTTATTTCAGCTGTCACAATTGAAGGCCTGCGCGGTATCATCGATGCATTTGACGAGGATATTCAAATAGCCCGCGGCTACAGGGAGCAGGCGGAAACAGCCGAACGGATCCGAAGGTTTCTGTCAGACAGCCGGTTGACAACGAAACAAGGAGAAATCCGCGTTCAGGATGCCTATTCGATCCGGTGCATCCCGCAAGTGCATGGAGCCTCATGGCAGGCATTGAACTATGTCAAGGAGAAGTTGGAAATTGAAATGAACGCGGCTACGGATAACCCCTTAGTTTTTGATAACGGGGAGAAGGTCTTATCAGGCGGGAATTTTCACGGGCAGCCAATTGCATTGGCAATGGATTTCCTGGCGATCGCTGTGGCGGAACTTGCCAACATTTCGGAACGCCGGATTGAACGTTTGGTGAATCCGCAATTGAATGACCTGCCGCCATTTTTAAGCCCTGAGCCAGGCTTGCAGTCAGGTGCGATGATCATGCAGTATGTCGCGGCATCATTGGTATCGGAAAATAAAACATTGGCCCATCCGGCAAGTGTTGATTCCATTCCATCTTCGGCGAATCAGGAAGATCATGTAAGCATGGGAACCATTGCGTCAAGGCATGCCTATCAAATTATCCAAAACACAAGACGCGTATTGGCCATTGAAGCGATTTGCAGTTTGCAGGCCGCAGACATAAGGGGAAAAGAGAAAATGGCGACAGTCACCAGAGCGTTTTTGGAAGAGGCCAGAAAGGTTGTACCATTCATTGAACATGACCGGGTTTTTTCAAAAGATATTGAGAAGATGTCCGATTGGTTAAAAACCGATGCCACGAGCCTAGCCGAAACAAGGAGAAACAAGTCTAAGTCGTGAGCAACAGGAAAGGATTTTTCCCTGACTAAGGACGACAGCGGGCCATTCCTCTTTTAGAAGGAAAGCTAAACATGAGGGATTAAAGTCTTGGCAAACTTAGGTTCCCTTAAAGTTGGAAGAAAGCGGATATGATTGTTCTAGAGAAGGATATGACGAAGAGTTTGATCCTTGCCGCCGATGGCGCTTGGCCACCTTAGGCCGCCACGTCCTGTGGCGCCTGCGGCACTGGGACGGTCCTGTGCGTGGAGCTAGCTCGCTTAAAAGCTGCCTCCTCGGGAACCGTCTTGTGGTTGTCGCAGGCTAGCCGCCTTGCGCTTTTCAGGGAATATACGATCGAGTTTTGAACAAAACGATCCGAAGACCCGAAATACGATCAAGTTTTGAACAAAACGCTCCGGGACCCTCGAAGTACACTTCAAAAGAAGTTTTTCTATGTTTAGCTCCAGCGCCTATCGACTAGCAAACTTCGCCCTCTTTTCCTTGAAAAAGCTGGGCTTTTTCTGCGTGGTTGTTTATTCGAGGAAGCTGATTCAGAGCACTATGATAAGTCAAAACACAGGATGTGCTAGTGCAGGCGAAGCGACAGGACAAGGAAAGCTTCGACAGCATCATCATCGCACGAAGAAAAAGCGCAAGCTTTTTCGAGGACGTCGCTGCTTGAGCCTGCTTTTCGTCCCCGTGTTTCCTTTACTTCATTGCGGAGTGCTCCAGTTTGTACGTCGCTAAACGGGCTCTTGCGCTTTTCTTAATGGTTTAGAAAACCCCTGGCTATGCCGGGGGTTCCGGAGAGCTTATAGCGTGGTAACAAAAAAACCTCACTTC
>NZ_JBFEGN010000098.1:0-11989 GCF_047228825.1 Siminovitchia jepli | reverse complement strand
CGCGGATACCGAAAAATACCCGCGGATACCGAAAAATACCCGCGGATACCGAAAAATACCCGCGGATACCGAAAAATACCTGCGGATACACAATCAACCCATTAAAGCTCCAGCTTCCGGGTCAAAAACGAAGGCCAACTTGTTTTAAAAAGAAGAAAAAAGTTGAGGGGTAGAGATTCACTCCGATAAAATGCTAAAATAGACAGGGTGAGGATTTTTTGGTCTATGATTTTGAACTTGAACAGCAAGAGGCTTTTTTTATGGGAGGGATTCCGTTGGCGACAGTTCGTACGGAAGATATTATAAAAGAATTTGACCTGGAGTTGATCAGCGGCGAAGATGGGATTCATAGGCCTGTGACGACAAGTGATATTTCAAGGCCGGGGTTGGAAATAGCCGGCTTTTTTCACTATTATCCGGCTGAGCGCCTGCAGCTTTTGGGAAGGACGGAAGTCAAATTCACTGAAATGCTCATGAAGCGGGAGAGGCGTTTTCGGATGGAGCAGTTATGCAGTGATGTGACTCCGGGCATTATCATTACAAGAGATCTGGATGTTCCGCAAGAATTGATTGAAGTATCTGAAGAAAAGTCTGTTCCGGTTATGCGAACTCCGATGAAAACGACCGGTTTTACAAGCCGTTTGACATATTTTTTGGAAAACAAACTTGCACCGACGACTGCCGTGCATGGGGTGCTTGTCGATATATTTGGCGTCGGCGTCTTGATAACAGGCCAAAGCGGAGTCGGAAAAAGTGAAACGGCGCTCGCGCTTATTGAAAGGGGCCATCGGTTGGTAGCGGACGACTGCGTTGAGATCAGGCAGGTCGACATGGACCGCCTTGTCGGAACGGCTCCGGAATTGCTGGAGCATTTGCTTGAAATCCGCGGGCTCGGTATTATCAATGTCATGACCCTGTTTGGAGCGGGTGCAGTCCGTCCGTATAAACGGATTACTTTAACCATCCACTTGGAATTATGGGATGAAAACAAGCATTACGACCGTCTCGGTTTGGATGAAGAAAAAATAAAGATTTTTGATACGGAAATTACAAAATTGACAGTACCGGTGAGGCCCGGCCGCAATCTTGCCGTTATTCTTGAAGTGGCAGCCATGAACTTTCGGTTAAAAAGAATGGGCATGAATGCGGCCGAACAGTTTGCAAGCCGCCTGTCGGAAGTCATGAAAAAAGAGCTGGACGACTAATTTTATCAGAAATCTGTCATATATGAGGAGCTGAGCATATGGAGCCGAATATTCAGCCGTTAAACCCGATCGCGATCAAAATAGGCCCGCTTCCGGTCCATTGGTACGGCATTATAATTGGAATTGGCATTGCCATTGCCCTTTACCTTGCCATGCGCGAAGGGGAAAAGCATAAACTCGATAAAGAAGTTTTTCCCGACCTGCTGATATGGGCCATTCCGATATCGATCCTCTCGGCAAGAGCTTATTACGTTCTTTTCCAATGGGATTATTATTCACAAAACCCGGGAGATATCATCAAAATTTGGGAAGGCGGCATTGCAATCCATGGAGCGCTTATCGGTGCAGTCGTGACAGCCATTATTTTTGCAAGATCGCGCGGCTTATCCTTTTGGAAGCTTGCCGATATTGCCGCGCCCAGCATCATTCTGGCCCAGGCCATCGGCCGGTGGGGAAACTTCATGAACCAGGAAGCATACGGCGAAGAAGTATCAAGGGAATTTCTTGAGCATTTGCACCTCCCTCAATTTATCATTGATCAAATGTACATAAAAGGGGCTTATCATCACCCGACATTCCTGTATGAATCGATTTGGAATTTATTGGGGTTTGTGCTGCTGATCATGCTGAGAAAAGCAAATCTGCGCCGCGGGGAACTCTTTTTATCCTATGTGATTTGGTATTCCGTCGGCCGTTTTTTCATTGAAGGCATGAGGACGGACAGTCTTATGTTGACAAGCACCCTTCGCATGGCACAAGTCATATCACTCGTATTAATCGCTGTTGCCATCATGATCATCGTGTATAGAAGAAAAGCGGGCCTTGCAAAAGCCGGTTATTACGAATGAAATTTACCATGTATTGGAGAGAATAAAGAATGTTTGCAACTTCGCTGAAAAACGGCGGGATCGTTGGCTTGAAAACGACGTGGACATTAGGGAAAATCATCTTTCCCGTTACGCTGATCGTTGTTTTGCTGCAGCACACCCCCGTCCTGCCGTGGGTGATCCGCCTCCTGGAACCGTTTATGGGACTGTTCGGTTTATCTGGGGATGCAGCCATTCCGCTCGTTTTAGGGAATTTTTTAAACTTATATGCCGGCATCGGCGGGATTTTATCGTTGGATTTGACGGTAAAAGAAGTCTTTATCATCGCCGTCATGCTTTCATTTTCACATAACCTGTTGATTGAATCGTCCGTTGCCGTCAAAGTCGGCGTTTCTTTCTGGGTAATCCTCGCGGTGCGGCTCGGGTTGGCCTTTATTTCGGCAATTGTCATTCACCTTGTCTGGAGCGGCGGGCAGGAGATGGCCCAATACGGAATGATTCCCGCACAGGAAGAACAAGTGGCCGGAATGGCCGCTGTTACTTTGCTTGCTGTAAAAAAAGCGGCGTTTGGCATTCTTCAACTGGCCTTGATTGTCATCCTGCTCATGATCGGCATCCAGCTTTTAAAGGACTATCACTGGCTTGAAACTTTTTCCCGCTGGACTTCCCCGTTCACCCGGATGCTCGGAATGAAGGAAAATACATCCACAACAATGGCCGCAGGCTTGGTATTCGGGCTGGCCTACGGGGCGGGAGTCATGATCCAGGCTGTCAAGGAAGACGGGGTATCCAAAAAGGATGCAACGCTTGCCTTTATTTTTCTTGTTGCCTGCCATGCTGTTGTGGAAGATACGCTTATTTTTATGCCGCTCGGAATTCCGATATTGCCGCTGTTTTTTATCCGGCTCGTCACGGCTGTCCTGCTTACGTGTGTCGTGGCCGCTGTTTGGAGGCAAGTGGATAATGCGAGAGAAGGGAAAGTTGCGTAAATATGAACAAACAAATCACAACACTTTTATTTGACCTGGATGGAACACTGCTTGATACGAACGAACTGATCGTTACATCATATTTGCATACGTTTGAGCAGTTTTTTCCGGGCCGCTTCAAACGTGAGGATGTCATGCCGTTTCTTGGGCCGCCATTGATTGATGCATTCAAAAGTGTCGATCGCGACAAGGCGGAAGAAATGGTCAAAATTTACCGGAAGTTTAATATGGAAAAACATGATCTCCTCGTCCAAGAATTTGAAGGCGTATATGAAACGATCCGCACACTCCATGAAAATGGCATGAAAATGGCGATCGTTTCAACGAAAATCAGAAAAACGGTTGTAAAAGGATTGAAGCTTACGAACCTGGATGAATTTTTTGATGTCATCATCACGCTCGATGATGTGGAAAAAGCCAAGCCCGATCCTGAACCGCTTTTAAAAGCGCTCGATGCACTTGAAGCGGAGCCGCGTGAAGCCATCATGATCGGAGACAATTACCACGATATTTTAGGCGGAAAAAATGCCGGCACCTATACGTGCGGAGTGGCCTGGTCCTTAAAGGGAAAGGATTATTTGGAGCAGTATAAGCCGGACTTTATGTTGGAAAAAATGCCCGATTTATTGGAAATCGCCGGGGTGGGTGTACGATGAGGAGAACGGATCGGTTTCCCGTCAGGGGAGCCAATTCCCTTTGGCATGTATATAAAACGGTTCCATTCTGGAAAGTGGTCCGAAATTTTGTTGTCATACAAATCGCGCGTTATACGCCCTTTTTGGCGATGAAAAATTGGCTGTACCGCGTTTTTCTAAACGTAAAAGTCGGGGAAAACACGTCCTTTGCCCTGATGGTCATGCTTGATGTCATGTTTCCCGAAAAAATTTCGGTCGGCAAAAACTCGATCATCGGTTATAATACGACCATCCTGGCCCACGAATACCTGATTGAAGAATACCGGCTCGGCGATGTGGTAATCGGAAATGAAGTGATGATTGGCGCCAATTCCACAATCCTTCCGGGTGTCACAATCGGGGATGGTGCGATTGTTTCCGCAGGAACGCTCGTTCACAAAGATGTCCCTGCAGGTTCATTTGCCGGAGGCAATCCGATGAGAGTCATTTATACGAAAGAAGAAATGGAAGAACGAAGAAAAGCGGACCCTGTATAGGTGTTTCAAGACATTCAATGCCTCCTGCCGGAGGCTGTTTCATTTTTATTAAGAAAAATGGATGGACAGTCCTATTCTCCAACGTCCCATCATACATTTTTCAAACGGGATCCGGCAACTTTTTAAGATACAAAGAAGATTGCTAGTATGATATACTACAAAAAGCGACAAAGGACGATAAAAACGGAGGAAATAAGATGTCCAAAGATCCAAAGAAATGTAAGGGGCGTGCGAAAGTCTATTCGTTTATACCGACGGGAGAATACTATTTTCATAAAGGACTGGAAGCGTATGACCGCTTTGACTTTCCGAAGGCGAAAAAATACTTGAAGCGTGCTCTGGAGCTGGAGCCAATGGAACCGATGATTGCCTGCCAGCTTGCCCTCGTTTATACAGAAACGGGGGAATACGCCCGGTCGAACGAATTGCTTTTAACCATTCTCAATGACATGGATGAGAGAATGACGGAATGCCACTACTTTTTGGCGAATAATTATGCCCATCTAGGTGTGTATTCGGAAGCATACCGCCATGTAAGGCTTTATCTGGATACGGATGAAGTCGGTGAATTTGCGGAAGATGCGGAAGACCTGCTCGAATGGATCAACCGGCACGAAGACGAAGCGGAATCCTCCATGGAACAGGAAACGCTTTTATATATGCAGGAAAAGTCCAAGGCCATGCTTGAAGACGGCCATTACCAGGAAGCCGTCAAGCTATTAAAAAAGCTGATCAAATCCCATCCGGATTTTTGGCCGGCTTATAATAATATGGCGCTCGCTTATTTTTACGAGGGGAATACACATGAGGCCTTCCGGACTCTTGAAAAGGTGCTCGACCAGAATAAAGGAAATTTGCATGCGTTATGCAACCTGGCCGTTTTTTATTACTATGAACAAAAAACAGAACAATTACAGGGTCTTTTAAAAGTATTGGAAAAAATCCAGCCGCTCAATCCTGAACACCGCTACAAGCTGGGTGCTACTTTTGCACTGACGAAAAGGTATGAAAAGGCTTATTTTTGGTTGAAAAAGCTCCAAAAGACCGGCTATGCCGGCAGTCCGGGATACTATTACTGGCTGTCCAAAGCGGCGTTTTTTACAGGGAATAAAAAAACGGCGGAAGCGGCGTGGAACCAGCTTATGATCCTGGAACCCCAAAACGCGGGTTCCGAGCCGTGGAATGAGGATGTAAACCAGCCAAACGGCGAAGATAACCATTATGAAGATATTATTTTAAAATTGCTGCGCAGCCACAACATTCCGGAACGGCTCTGTGCCATCTTTTTCATGGAAATATCCGGACGCAAAAATGCGATTATTTCACATCCATCTTTCAAGCCGCTGGAAGAATTTACTTTTCCGGAGAAGGCCTATTTGGCAACGATACTTCAGATGGGAAAAGGCCAAACGATGAATATAAATGTTGATATAAAAACAGGCCACGAAACAGCGCTGGAATTGTACGAGCAGCACGCCGAAAACCATTCTGAACTGTCCGTCCTGCTGGTCGACTGGTTTGCGGCTTTTCAAAAGATGCTTGAAACCGGGGAAAAATTGACAAACCCCCTTGCTTTGGCGGCAGCAACAGAGTATCTTTCTGCAACAGAAAGAAAGAAGAAAAAAACCCAGCGCGAAATTGCCAAGCAATACGGCATCTCTCCCGCCACCTTGCGCAAATATACAAATAAAATAGCGGATTATTTTATCCGGCATTAACACTTCTGCTGATTGAAGTTTTATTAAATATGAGCATATGTTTGGACGTCCGGCAAATACTTTATTACGATAACAATTAAAGTGGATGTTATGATTAGCTTTACCTGTAAAAGGAGTGTGGAAAAAAACATGTCGGAAGAAAAAATGTACGATGTGATCGTGGCGGGTGCAGGACCAGCCGGCATGACGGCTGCTGTTTATACATCAAGGGCGAATTTGTCGACCCTCATGCTTGAGCGCGGGGTTCCCGGAGGGCAAATGGCCGATACGGCGGATGTTGAAAACTATCCCGGATTCGACCATATTTTGGGTCCGGACCTCTCTGCCAAAATGTTTGAGCACGCAAAAAAATTCGGTGCTGAATATGCGTACGGCGACGTAAAAGAAATTGTCGACGAAGGATCCCATAAAATTGTAAAAGCGGGTTCGAAAGAATACAAAGCGTTGTCTGTCATCATCGCTACGGGAGCCGAATACAGAAAGCTCGGTGTTCCGGGGGAAGCGGAACTGACCGGCCGCGGCGTTTCCTATTGTGCCGTTTGTGATGGAGCCTTCTTTAAAGACAAAGAGCTGGTCGTCATTGGCGGAGGGGATTCGGCTGTCGAAGAAGGAGCCTATTTGACGCGGTTTGCCTCCAAAGTAACGATTATTCACCGCCGGGATCAGCTGCGGGCGCAAAAGATTCTCCAACAGCGGGCATTTGCAAACGAAAAAATTAATTTTATTTGGAACCATACTGTCAAGCAGATCAACGAAAAAGACGGAAAAGTGGGCTCTGTCACACTTGTTTCAACGGAAACAGGGGAAGAAAGGGAGTTTTCAACGGACGGGGTGTTCGTCTATATTGGAATGGACCCGCTCACCAAATCCGTGGAGAATCTCGGAATTACAAATGAATCCGGTTATATCGAAACAAACGAAAACATGGCGACAAGTATACCGGGAATCTTTGCCGCAGGCGATGTCCGCGACAAATTGCTTCGACAAATTGTTACAGCAACCGGGGATGGAAGCATTGCTGCCCAAAGTGCACAAATATATATTGAACATTTAAAGGATCAACAGCTTGCCAATAAGCCGTAATCGCCATTTAATCTGTTTGTAACAGTGGTGAAATGTTATTTGTGTATATTTATATATGAGATATTGACCCCCTTTTTATACAATATCCCTTTTTTGAGCACAGGTGATCCTGTGCTTTTTTTAGCTTCTTTGATTGACGCTGATTCGTCACTGTTTTTCTGGCGGCGAAAATAGTATAATATGGTGAACATCTTTTTTTGAAGTTCGAACATGAGCATATGCAGTTGTTTGACAAGCAGAGCCAAGGCGTGGCTGCCTTCAGACCGAAGTCCGCTTTCGTTTTTGGAGAAGAACTCCCTGCCGGCGATGCATATACATATAAAAGGTTTCTAATTAGCTTTAATTAGTGACAAGGGGTGAGATCATTGTTAAGTGGATCAACTGAGGATATCCAATTGGTCATCATTACCGGAATGTCCGGTGCCGGAAAAACAGTCGCGATTCACAGTTTTGAGGATCTCGGATTTTTCTGTGTGGACAATTTGCCGCCTGCATTGATGCCGAAATTTCTTGAACTGATGAAAGAATCCGGCAACAAAATGAACAAGGTGGCACTAGTGATGGACTTGAGGGGCAGGGAGTTTTTTGACACGCTCCTCCGGGTAATTGATGAGCTATCGGACTCTAATTGGATTACCCCGCAAATTTTGTTTCTCGATGCTGATGATGCTGTTCTTGTCAGGAGATATAAAGAAACACGCCGCTCACACCCGCTTGCTCCGTCCGGCCTGCCGTTGGAAGGAATCATGCAGGAGCGCAAACTGCTGGAAGAATTAAAAGGACGGGCACAGCACATTTATAATACGTCAATTATGAAGCCGAAAGAGCTCCGTGAAAAAATTCTCACTGAGTTTTCGGCGGATAGGCAGGCGATTTTTACGGTCAACGTCATGTCTTTCGGTTTTAAACACGGTATTCCGATTGATGCTGATCTTGTATTGGATGTCAGGTTTTTGCCAAACCCCCATTATATTGACCATATGAGGCCCAAAACCGGCTTGGAAGAGGAAGTTTCCAATTATGTATTAAAGTGGAGCGACACCCAAAAATTTCTGGCCAAAGTGACTGACTTGCTCAGCTTTATGCTCCCCCATTACAAAAGGGAGGGGAAAAGCCAGCTTGTTGTGGCCATTGGCTGTACGGGCGGCCAGCATCGTTCCGTGACACTGGCCGAATATATTGGACAATATTTTGAAAATGACTATCAAATCCGGATCACTCACCGTGACATCGAGAAAAAAGGGGATTGGCTACATGAAAAATAAACCTTTGCCTAGAGTTGTCGTCATCGGCGGAGGAACCGGATTGCCGGTGCTGCTTAGAGGATTAAAGAATTTTCCCATTGACTTGACAGCGATTGTTACCGTTGCCGATGATGGCGGCAGTTCGGGGCGCTTGCGCAATGAACTGGAAATCCCTCCGCCGGGTGACATCAGAAACGTTCTCGCGGCCTTGTCGGATGTTGAACCGCTCATAGTCGAGATGTTTCAGCATCGCTTTAACACGTCCAGTGAGCTTTCGGGACATTCTCTCGGAAATTTGATTATCGCTGCATTGACGTCCATTACCGGCGATTTCGTCCATGCCATAAAAGAAATGAGCCGCGTCTTAAACGTGCGGGGAAAGGTTCTTCCCGCTGCCAATCAAAGTGTGGTGCTTCACGCAGAAATGACCGATGGCACGATCGTTTCCGGGGAATCAAAAATTCCATTTTCGGGAAAAATAATTAAACGTGTCTTTTTGACTCCGAAAGTGATTGAACCATTGCCGGATACGATGGCAGCCATTCAAGAAGCCGATTTAATTGTCATTGGGCCGGGCAGTTTATATACGAGCATTCTCCCGAATTTACTCGTCCCCGGTCTCGGTGAGCAAGTATGCACTGCAAAGGCGAAAAAAGTGTACATTTGCAACTTGATGACCCAACCTGGAGAAACCCGCGGTTTCACGGCAGCGGATCATGTCAAAGCGCTCAACGACCATATGGGATGCTCATTCATAGACACCATCATCGTCAATGACAATGGTATTCCTTCAGACTTGCAGCACCGATATGAGGAAGAAATGGCCGTACCTGTCTATTTTCATTTTGATCAGCTCCGTTCGTTGGGGATGGAAGTAATATGTGACGAAATTGCCACCATTGAGCAGGGGCTGATTCGTCACGATACAGAAAAAGTAGCTAACATCCTCTATACATTATTGGAAACCAACGTGAGCCGAATTGCCAACTCGTAAAAGTTGGTAAAGGAGGAATCTCTCATGTCGTTTGCCTCGGAAACGAAAAAAGAACTGACAAACTTATCTGTGAAAGACTGCTGTACAAAAGCCGAATTGTCGGCACTGATCAGGATGAATGGTTCCCTGTCTTTTTCAAACCGGGAACTGATCGTCAACGTTCAAACTGAAAACGCGGCCATTGCGAGAAGGATTTATATTTTGATCAAAAAAAGCTATGATGCGGCAGTTGAACTGCTAGTCCGCAAAAAAATGAGGTTGAAAAAAAATAATGTCTACATTGTCCGGATTCGGGATAATGCGGAACCGATGCTGAAGGATCTGCAGATTTTGGGAGACCAATTTACGTTCATCCGTGAAATATCCCCGGTTTTGACCAAGAAGAAATGCTGCAGGCGATCCTATTTGCGCGGATCTTTTTTGGCCGGGGGATCAGTGAATAATCCGGAAACGTCTTCTTATCATTTGGAAATATTTTCGATGTACAAAGAGCATAACGATTCCTTATGTGAGTTAATGAACTCTTTTCAATTGAACAGCAAGACGTTGGAGCGAAAAAACGGCTTTATCACGTATCTGAAGGAAGCCGAAAAAATAACCGAGTTTTTGAATATTGTCGGGGCCCACAGTGCACTGCTCCGCTTTGAAGATGTCAGGATCGTCAGGGATATGAGGAACTCGGTCAACCGCCTCGTAAATTGCGAAACGGCCAATTTGAACAAAACGATCGGGGCGGCGCTCAGACAAGTTGAAAACATCCGCTATATTCAGGATACCGTTGGTCTTGATTTGCTCCCCGATAAATTGAGGGAGATCGCAGAGCTGAGAATAACCCATCAAGATGTAACACTGAAAGAATTGGGAGAAATGGTGTCGAGCGGACAAATCAGCAAGTCCGGCATTAATCATCGACTGCGAAAAATTGATGAGATTGCCAACAAACTGCGCCACGGCGATCGTTCTCTTTTATTGAATAAAAAATAAAGAATGGAGGAAATTATTTTGGCAGAAAAAGATGTAACAGTAAAATTAAAATCAGGATTGCAAGCAAGGCCTGCCGCTCAATTCGTTCAGGAAGCAAACCGCTTTTCATCGGACATTTTTATTGAAAAAGACGGCAAAAAAGTAAATGCGAAAAGCATCATGGGACTAATGAGTTTAGCCGCCGGTTCCGGAGCAGCCATCAAATTGATTGCAGAAGGTCCCGACGAAGAGGACGCATTGAAAAAGCTTGCTGAATTTGTGGAAAATGAACAATAGGAGCAAAAGGGCCACCCCAAGGAGTCCGTAAAGAACGCCGGGATGGCCTTTTTGTTGCCGTTATTTGTTGTCTGTCTTCAGTCCTTCATTTCGCTGAATAATATGGTCGATGAGGCCGTACTCTTTCGCCTTTTCTGCAGACATGAAATTGTCGCGGTCAGTGTCGCGCTGAATCACTTCGAGCGGCTGGCCGGTACGTTCGGCCAAAATTTTATTTAATTTTTCACGCATGGAAAGGATGCGCCTTGCTGCAATTTCAATTTCTGTTGCCTGCCCCTGCGCTCCGCCAAGCGGCTGGTGGATCATGACTTCACTGTTTGGCAATGCGTACCGTTTGCCTTTTGTTCCGGCTGCAAGCAGGAATGCACCCATGGATGCGGCCATCCCTATGCAAATCGTTTGCACATCGGATTTGATAAACTGCATCGTATCGTAAATGGCCATTCCGGCTGTAATGCTTCCACCCGGGCTGTTGATGTAAATGGATATGTCTTTTTCAGGATTTTCCGCCTCAAGGAATAATAATTGAGCAACAATGGAATTCGCTACCGTATCGTTGATGGGACTGCCAAGCATAATGATTCTGTCTTTGAGCAATCTGGAATAAATGTCGTAAGCCCGTTCCCCGCGGTTTGTTTGTTCAATAACTGTTGGAATTAAGGTCATGCTTATCCTCCTCTTTTCTCAAGGCTTTTAAACAAGCCTTTGGTAATTTGTGTATTACATTGTATGTAATGATATCATACATGGATGGTCAGGGAAGGTCAAACAATTCGCTTTCTTCCCCAAAAATATATTTCCATACAAACCATATTATCCATATTGCCGCAATTTAAACTAAAAAAAGGGTTGCAACCTTTATATAATTGGATTATAATCATATATCGTACGGAAAAAACATGCCCTCGTAGTGTAACGGATAACACGCAAGATTCCGGTTCTTGAAATGTGGGTTCGATTCCTGCCGAGGGCGTTTCCAAGTAAATATGTAATAAGTCCGGTTCATCACAAAACACTCGAAAATGTTGTTATACCAATGTTTTCGGTGTTTTTCTTATCTTGTAGAATACGATTTAAAACGATAGGTTTTGAAACTTTTTTACACAAATTTTACACAACCCTCATATTCTCGAATGTACTGATAGCTGCTTTGGTGTCCTCTTCCCGCAACTCTTTTATCACGTGAGCATAATGCCGCATGGTTGTATCAATCGTTGAATGGCCTAATCGTTCGGAGACATAATAAATCGAAACTTTCTGATACAGTAATACACTGGCGTGTGTATGGCGTAATCCGTGTATGGTGACTGGTTCTATTTTAAACTTTTTCAACATCCGTTCAAGCATTTTGTTCGCATTATTGTTAGTAATTACCTTGCTTTTGCTTCCTGGGTTAAAAAACACCAATCCATGAATATTAGAACCTATTTTCCGCTAATCGTATTATGTCAGATTGTAAAATAGAAAAATGACATTTTTTACTTTTTTTCTTCAGGGA
>NZ_JBFEGN010000097.1:0-12670 GCF_047228825.1 Siminovitchia jepli | reverse complement strand
CCCATGGTCATCGACACTCCCTCAGGAATGCCGTGTTCCAAATAAATCTAAATAAAGCATATATAAAATCCCCATCTGAAAACAGGTGGGGATTATTTGACGCTTACGTTGAAAAACAATTGAATATTCGTGGTAAGGATCAAATTGAGGAGTACGGCATAGAAAATTTCATTCAGAAATGTAAAGAAAGTGTCTTTGCCTATGAAAATGAATGGAAACAATTTACTGAGGCTCTTGGTTATTGGGTAGATATGGAAAATCCTTATGTAACCTTAAATAACGAGTACATTGAGTCTGTCTGGAATATCCTATCCACTATATATGAGAAGGGTTATTTATATAAAGGACACAGAGTTGTACCTTATTGTCCACATTGCGAGACTTCGCTTAGTTCTCACGAAGTTGCACAAGGATATAAAGATGTTACCGATTTATCCGTTACAGCCAAATTTCGATTAAAGGGAACTGCAAATGAATATCTTTTAGGTTGGACAACGACACCATGGACATTACCAGGTAATGTTGCGGTTGCTGTTCATCCTAATATGAATTATGTGCGAGTAAAACAGGGATCAGAAATATATGTTCTTGCAGAGTCTTTGGCTCCGACTGTTATGAAGGAGGATTATGAGATTTTGGAAGTTATGAAAGGAAATGACTTAATTGGTCTCTCTTACGAACCTCCTTTTAATTATGTCGCAGTAACCAATGGACATAAAGTTCTCGGTGCAGATTTTGTTACTGATACAAGTGGAACTGGTATTGTGCATATAGCACCTGCCCATGGGGAAGATGATTACAAGGCAATTCAGGATAATCAATTTGATTATGTAAATGTTGTTGATTCCAAGGGTCGTTATAAGGAATATGTAACCCCACTTGCAGGACAATTTGTAAAAGATTGTGACGTAGAAATTATCAAAATGCTATCGAAGCAAAGCCTTTTATTCGATAAGCAAAAATATGAACATAGTTATCCCCATTGTTGGAGATGCAACAGTTCTCTTCTTTACTATGCCATGGAGGGTTGGTTTATTAAGACAACAGCAGTTAAGGAAAATATGCAATCAAATAATCAAGGGGTCGAGTGGTTTCCTTCTCACATGAAAGATGGGAGGTTTGGCAACTTTTTGGATCACATGGTGGACTGGAATATTGGAAGAAACAGATATTGGGGAACTCCGCTGAACGTTTGGATTTGTCAAGATTGCAGTAAAGAAAAAGCCCCGCATTCACTTAAAGAATTAAGAGAGCTTTCTATAGAAGAATTGCCAGAAGATATAGAGTTGCATAAACCATACGTAGATAAAGTACATCTAACTTGCTCTTGTGGCGGTACAATGGTTAGAACAAGCGAAGTGATTGATGTATGGTTTGATAGTGGCTCCATGCCATTTGCTCAATATCATTATCCATTTGAAAATAAAGATATGTTTAAGAAGCAATTTCCTGCAGATGTGGTCATTGAGGGAGTTGACCAAACAAGAGGATGGTTTTACAGCTTATTAGCGGTTTCTACTCTATTTACAGGACAATCGCCTTATAAACACGTCCTTTCTTTAGGACATATTTTAGATGAAAATGGACAAAAGATGTCAAAAAGTAAGGGGAATGCCTTGAACCCTATAGAATTAATTAATGAGTTTGGTGCCGATTCGCTAAGATGGGCGTTGTTAGCTGACAGTTCACCATGGAATAATAAACGCTTTTCCAAAAAGACTGTTAGTCATGCTAAGTCTAAAGTGATTGATACACTTTTGAACGTTTATTCTTTTTACTCCATGTATGCAGAAATTGACCAATTTAATCCGGATAGTGACATGGGTGGATCTCGAACAACTCTTGATAAATGGGTTCTTTCAAGATTAAATACTGTTATTAGGGAAGTTGTCCAAAGTTTAGATGATTATGATGTAACAAAAGGGGCAAGATCCATTGCAACGTTTGTTGATGAACTTAGTAATTGGTATGTAAGACGTTCTAGACAACGATTTTGGAGCAGTGGTATGACCGATGATAAAAGGTCAGCATTTAGCACCTTATTTGAGGTCTTAAAGAAGCTCACGCAACTAATGGCTCCTTATACCCCTTTTGTTACAGAAGATATATACTCAAACTTAGTGAAAGATAGTGTTCATTTATCAGATTATCCTAAACCAGATGAAACCCTTATTGATGAACAATTAGAGCAGGATATGAATGCTGTCATAGAAATAATAGAACTTACACGTTCTGTTAGAAATACAGTGGGGATAAAAACAAAACAGCCATTAGCTCAATTGGTCGTAATTCCGTCGGAAAAATCCACTTTATCTCAGTTACAAAAGTATTCGTCGATCATTAAAGAAGAAATGAATATAAAAGAAGTGGAATTTAGGAAGGATTATCAGGATTTGTTACAGCTTGATCTAAAATTAAATTTTTCTAAAGTTGGTCCAAAATTAGGAAAATCAGTTGGAGAAGTAAAAAATATAGTTGATAAATTAGATGAAGAAAATAAGAAAAAATTCATTGATGAAAAGGAAATACAATTATCATTAAATTCAGGTGAAGCTGTAACTCTTACCACAGATGATGTCCTTGTTGAGAAAAAAGGAAGAGATGGTTATGAGTTATCAGAAGGAAGTAATTTTATTGTCCTATTAGAAACAACATTAACGCAAGAACTAAAAGAAGAAGGATTGGTAAGAGAATTCGTTCGAGCTGTTCAAAGCTACCGTAAAGAATTGAATCTTCCGGTTGATCTGAGAGTAGATCTTTTTGTTCAGACTGATTCGTGGCTCCAAAAAGTATTGATTAAATTTAATAAATTAGTTCAAAGAAATCTCATTATTAATTCGATTCATTTTGAAAGTAAACCAGATATGAAAAGTTTCATGGTAGAGGGAATTGAAATAAAATTGTACATTAAATCATAAGGTGGCCCCTGCTTAATTGATAAGAAAAACGTTCCCGTTGTATTTGCGAGGAAAAGGAAGTCATTAACGTTATCAGAGAATCTTTATCTGCTGAGCTCCATTCTTTTTACCAAAAAGGAAACGAATGAAATTTCAATTTGGGGATTTTATTCAACAAGATGACGTCGTGTTGATATTGATAACTTTTTGGCAAATGGACTGGCTGTTTTGGGCTTGCTAAATTTGCTTGAGCAAGTCAGGGGCAGAGCTTGTGGGAATTGGTATTGTCAGTGAGAAAGGCTTCCAGCCGGGAGGTCAATTGGAATTCGTGGGTTGAATCACTTGCCAGTATTGCTTCCTTGTGCAATGGAAAGGTAAGTTTATGGAGGAAACTACCTTCCAATAAAATATACGCTCAAGTCCATCATATTGGGAAACTGGCATCTTTTGGATATGTATGCAGTTGTATTAATTATTGGAAGTTCGTTGATAGTGAATCAAAAACAACTAACGAATCTTATGTCGGTTGACGTATGATGTGCGGAGTCGCAACGGTTTACCTTCATTCAGCAGAAGTCTCCCACTTCTGTAAGTGGTAAAGATGAATGCATATTGGTTATATTCCATTCAGTGGGGTTCAAACCCCGGCTGCCAATAAAGTTAGAGCGTCCGGCGGATGCCACAGGTTTTCAAAGGAAATTGATCGAGCGGAGCTCGATCAAATTTGGGCGTAAATACGCCAAGGCGCATTTGATTGGAAATATGTATAGATTGATAAAAAGTGCTCAAGCGTGGTATAAGTGTTAAGGGAGTATTGAAAACCATGTTTTTTAATTGGGACAGGGGTTTGACCTGATGTTCCAAAATGAGAGGGTTCGATTTTAAGATGATAGATAATTTTTGGCATGATCTGCCAAGGCCGTTTTTTGTATTGGCACCAATGGAAGATGTGACGGATGTTGTTTTTCGCCATGTAGTGAGTGAAGCAGCCAGACCGGATGTGTTTTTTACAGAGTTTACAAATACGGAAAGTTATTGTCATCCGAACGGGAACCAAAGTGTGCGCGGGCGTTTGACTTTTACAGAAGATGAACAACCGATTGTGGCGCATATATGGGGAGATAAGCCTGAATACTTCCGCCAGATGAGCATTGGGATGGCTGATCTTGGGTTTAAAGGTGTGGATATTAATATGGGCTGCCCTGTTCACAATGTGGCATCAAAAGGGAAGGGAAGCGGTTTGATCCGTCATCCTGAAACTGCTGCAGAAATCATACAGGCAGCAAAAGCAGGCGGATTGCCTGTAAGTGTGAAGACGCGGCTTGGCTACACTCGTGTGGATGAGTGGCGCGACTGGCTGACACATATATTAAAGCAAGACATCATCAATCTTTCCATTCATCTGCGCACCAGGAAGGAAATGAGCGATGTGCCTGCACATTGGGAGCTGATCCCGGAGATTAAGAAGCTTCGTGATCAGGTGGCGCCAGATACCCTTTTGACAATCAATGGGGATATTCCTGACCGTCAGACCGGCTTGGAGCTCGCTCATCAATACGGTGTTGATGGGATTATGATTGGGCGCGGTATTTTTAAAAATCCATTTGCCTTTGAAAAGGTGAAGAAAGAACATAGCAGCGAGGAGTTGCTTGATCTCTTAAGGCTGCACCTTGACCTCCAGGATCAATATTCAAATGAATTAGAGCCGCGTCTATTCAAACCTCTTCGCCGCTTTTTTAAGATATATGTCCGCGGGTTCCGGGGGGCGAGTGAATTACGAAATCAATTGATGATGACAGAGTCAACAGACGAAGTACGAGCACTGCTTGATAACTTTAAGGAACAGAATGTTGAGGAGTAAGGGGCGATGGCTTGTGAACTGCCCCTTGTTCAAGCAGACAGCGGAATTATTGAACCTCTCATGACTTAAGTCACGAGATTCCTAGAAACAGAGCATACTTGATGAACAGCGATGTACACCGCCCACAGTTATATACCCTGGGCTCTGCCCGTAGTTCCTACGGTGAAACTAAAGTCTATGAGTACCTTGGACTCCACTGTCTAACCTATCTCTTGGTTTTCGCTATTTGATTAGACTTAGAGATGAGAACGTTGAAGATTTTACGTGACAAACGAATTCCTTGTCACAACCCCCTATCTTCAGTTTTCAAAGAGCAATCTGTTCTTTTCATTAGGACACCATATTGTCGGTCAATTGACATACCTAAAGGCATGCCTTGACCGAAGCCGATTCATCTCATGATTAAAAATCACGAGATGAATCGGCTAGTTCATAAAAATGTACTAAACGGCTTTAGCGCTATATTTCATAGGCTAAGGCCGTTTAATCGTATTTGGCATCTATCATGATCATAAAAATGTATGTACTCGTATTAAGCCAGTAAATGCGGGAAAAAGAGAACCATCGTAAGTATAAAATAATCTAAAGCCATTAGAATAAAGTTCGTTCCAATGGCTATTTATCCATCCTATTTTTAATCTCTTATTCTCTAGTTGCCTATCCATAATCAATTGCCCAACGAACGAGTTCATCTTGGCCTAAACCCTCTTCCTTGGTCTGTTACTTTAGGAGTTATTTTGCACTATAAGAGGATGTTCAAAAAGTACCCTACTTAAATGAAATTAAAGTCTGATAAAACCTAAATGTACATTCGAATCTGTTATTTAGGTAGATTTGGGAGATACGCTTTAAATAATTAAATGTTCAGTGAATTATCTCCTGACAAAGGCTAAAAAAGGCATACTCTCCCCTTGGCCATAAATAGCTTTTTTTAAAAATAAAACTATCCGATCTAGATGGAATTTAGGCAACCAAAGGTAACGACATCTGTTCCACCTGCTGCATTTGTAATTCCTTTATCTTTTCAACATGATTTTCGGGTAAAATCGTTGCACGCACATGCTTGATGATACGTTCAATTAACCTGAACATGTCTCTCATGATGAAAAAGGATTGCACTCTTTCCGTTGTTTTTACAGGTACTTTTTTATGGCGTAAAACAGCATCCAATTGGTTGGATTCGTGGGCAAAGCCTAGTTCTACCTGTTTACGGAAACGAAGCATTTCGTTTTGCAGTTCCGTGCCTTGTGGTACAGGGCCAAAGAAGAATGGGTTTTCCTCAAAAGAAAAGCCAAACTGTTTATCACAGGCTGCCTGTAACGGGCAGGCCAGGCATTTATCTTCATCACCATTAAACCAGGACGTATAGGTTTCTTTATCGAATCCATCCCATACGAGCTTATGGCCTGCTTCACATTCGGGCATTCCTTCTGGGGAACATGTTTCAGGGATAACGGTATTCTTTTTGGAATCAGTTACTACAGCGACATCGTACTCCTTCAAGGAAGCAGCTTGGTCCTCTGCGCTAAAGTATCCTAAATCAGCTGCTAGGTAATCTACTTTTAAATCACCACTCTGGTTGAGTTTCTCAACCAATGGGAGCAGGACATCAATATCAGCAGTATCTGGCGGTAGAATAATGGACAATAGAACGATAGGCCCTGATGGTGTAGGACACACAATGGAATGCTTACGATATCCAATGAAAAACTTATTCTGATTCGCCTTGTTGCGCTGTACGCCTAATTTGGCATCCGGATCCGAATACGTCTTTTCGCACGCGCAGGTTTCCTTGTTTTCGCAGCTACAGCGTTTCTTTTTATAGCCGTTGACGAGTGCATAAACCGGTCGGGAGTCAATGCCGGAAAGGATAGGTTGTTAAAAAGTTATCCAGCTTTAGTGCTTGGCCAATGAGATCAAATAAAATCTCGTAGAACAATTCTGGTGTCACATACTTGCGAAAGTGGCTTAGGCTGCTATGTACAGGCACATCCTTTATGTCTGGCGTACCAATAAAATTACGCCATGCCTGATTTTTTGG
The DNA here is from genome assembly GCF_047228825.1 of Siminovitchia jepli. Lineage (NCBI taxonomy): Bacteria > Bacillati > Bacillota > Bacilli > Caryophanales > Bacillaceae > Siminovitchia > Siminovitchia jepli. Next base: position 5,871 of record NZ_JBFEGN010000097.1, on the reverse strand, counting down.
TTCCTTTAATTGCCTACACAATTCTCGGAAAGAGGAGATTTCCGGCCTGGCAAAGTATAGATAATGCATACGGAAATAAGTCCTCGGATCCGCTGGGGGACGGCCACCAACCTTATAAAGTGGGTTTACCTTTTCAAAAACAATGGAGTCGTCTACTTGATCAATGTAATCTATTAATTCCGCATCAAAGCCGAGTCAATAAGGGGTGAACCACCCGACCGATGCAGGGTATCAAAAGTTTTCGGTCTTCTTTTCGATTGTCTAGAGTCAACGCAAAGTGAGAAATCCTTATTACTTACTTTAAAATATAAATTCAACACATTTGACAAAAATATACTGTTCTAATTGTACTTTTATTACTGGTTCACTACATTATAGTCATCTAATATCTTTTTAGAAGTAGCACGTGAAGCCAATATTGTTACAACGATTGCGATAGCAACTCCCAAAGCCCCTACCCAGGTAATGGAAGATAGGGAAACTCTCTCTACAAAGATACCCCCAATAGCTGCACCTGCAGCCATGGCCAATTGCATCATTGACTGATTGAGACCTAGTAGTACACCTGATGACTCTGGCTCTATTGTAGCTAGGTGATATTGTTGAGTCGGGCCAGAAGACCATGCAGCAAATGACCATAATATTAAAATGATCAACACTCCAACATAAGAATCGGTAACTAGTGAGAACAAAATTAGCATGATGATATGTAATGTCATTCCGCTAATCAGTGTAAAATTCACACCCCATCGATCGGTACTAAATCCACCAAACTTTGATCCAACTAGACTGGCAATACCGAATATAAGGAGAACTCCACTCAGCAATTTGTCGCTTACACCTGATATATTTAAAAGGTAAGGGGATAGGTAGGTATAGGCAATCGAGTATCCACCAAGCCAGAAAAAGGTGATGGCTAATCCCAGCACAACTTTTGGTTTCTTAAATAGAGCGAGTTGTTGAGTTAAAGATACAGGTTTATCCCCTTGAATTTTAGGAATTGTAAGAGAAATGACAACCATTGCTAATAATCCGAGTAAGGCGATTCCTCCAAATACAGCTTTCCAACCAAGTAAATCACTAGTCATTCTGCCAAATGGGACTCCGATTATTAATGATGCAGTAAATCCCATTACTACTGTAGCAATAGCACTACCCTGCTTACCTTTTGGTGCAATTTTTTCGGCGATAGTTAATGCTGTAACTACGACCATCCCTGCACCAAGAGCCATAATAATTCTTGAGACAATAAATAATCCATACCCTGGAAGGACGAATGCAAGAATATTTCCAATAATAAATACGCCAAGTGAATATAACATTAACTTGCGTCTATTCATTCCTGATGTCAAAGCCATTAGTACCGGTGTGAAGATGGCGTATACAAGCGAAAAAATGGTAATTAACTGCCCAGCTGCAGCTAAAGTAATTCCTAATGATTCTGAAATATTATCCAAAATACCAGAGATTATATACTCTGAAGTACCAACTAAAAAACTTACGATAGCTAAGATGTATATCTTTACAGTGTTTGACAAAATAGTTCACTCCTCAATATGATGAATTGATATATCTAGATTTGTTAATATGAATAAGTAAAAAAAATACATATTTAGATATGTCGATTTGTATTTGTTAAATGAAACTGAATTCTGATTTATGAATTCAGTTTCATTTATTAAATCTTTTCTTCGAGAATAGTGGCAAATTTTTTTATGGCATCTTCATCTCTTTTATAATAAGTGTATTTACCTATACGTTCTGTCTTAATTAACCCAGCTCGTAGTAGAATAGAAAGGTATTGAGATGCTGTTGATTGCGTCATTTTCAATTTATCTGTTATTTGACTAACACAAACCCCTGTAGTATTCATATCAATCCCTTCGTGGGGCGTAAAATGACGATCAGGTTCCTTCAGCCATTGTAAAATTTGCAATCTTGATTCATTGGATAAGGCTTTGAAAACTTCAATTGGTTCCATACAAACCATTATATCGAGAAATAACGATATGTCAACGTGTTTTATTTTGATATCCCCCAAAAAACTTTCTTTTTTCCTTCTTCCTCCATCCATTACTACATCTAGTCGCAACAAGCTTTTTCAAATAATGATGTGGTATTAATGTTTTTCACTAAAACACCTGGTTTTCAGCTGCAACTTTTGTTGAAAAATTTGTTGAACGGTAATTAGTTTTCTGTAACACCTTAATCCGTGACAAAATTTAGCTAAAATGCATCCAAAAGCTGGTGAAATCAGGTATAATACCCAAAAAAGATAAAATTAGTAACTTCACCAAACGGGTGGTATTCTATGAAAAAGTTTATTATTGAAACGACAGATGAACGAATTACAGCACATTCCGGTTTAGCCATTGTCGGTGATCTTTTATATCACACCCATCTTTCGCAGCGATTCAATAAAACGAAACTGGATAAAATGGAAAACCCTTCAATTTCTAACGGAGATGTCGCTTCTTCCTATATCGGCTTACTCTGCCAGGGCAAGAGTGATTTTGATGATATCGAGGATTTCCGGGAAGATGAATTTTTCCGTTACGCCCTGAATATCGACAACGTCCCTTCAAGCCCCACTCTTCGCCAACGGCTGGACCAGGCTGCCTTGTCGGACGATTGGAAAGAGATCTTGTTGGAAGAATCAGCAGACCTTGTCCAGCGTTTAAATACATCCATTTCGCCTGTCTATGCGAACGATACGCCATATGTCCCTTTAGATGTGGATGTCTCTCCCTTTGACAACTCCAACACTAGGAAAGAAGGAGTGGAAAAAACGTATAAGGGCTGTGACGGCTATGCCCCCATGTTTGCTTATATCGGCCAAGAGGGTTACAGTGTTCATGTTGAACTCCGTGAAGGCAGTGTTCATTCACAAAATGGCACCCCGGAATTTCTTCAAAAGACGATTGAACTTGCAAGACAAATGACAGATCAACCGCTGCTTGTCCGGATGGATTCGGGGTGTGACAGTGCTGACAATATGAAAGTTTGCTTCCAGAACGAAGTAGACTTTATCATCAAGCGAAACCCGCGAAAAGAAACTGCAGAAGACTGGCTGGCCATCGCCCAGGCCGAGGGAACCTGCCGTGAAGTGCGCCCGGGAAAAAAAGTATATACGGGCTACTCTATTTCCACCATTAAAGGTACAGGCGTCCCTATCCATATCGTCTTTAAGGTGATAGAGAGAACGATAGATGCAAACGGGCAAATCCTGCTTGTTCCAGAGATTGAATTTGATACCTACTACACTTCGTTGCTTGAACCGTCTTCCACGATAGAAGAACTGTACAAAGATCACGGAACAAGCGAACAATTTCACAGTGAAATAAAAACCGACGCCTTCCTTCAGGCAAATTTCCGACGAATGATCTTGTTCTTCACTTTGGCCTATTTTCCTACAATCTATTAAGGATCATTGGGCAGGAAAGCCTGAAAGCCGATGATGCTCCCTTAAGAGAAAAAATGTAAAAAGGCGCCGTATTCGGACAGTAATCCAAAATATCATTACCCTGGCATCGAAACTTGTTTATCATGGAAGACAGTGGAAATTAAAGGTCCATAAGCATCATCGCTGGATGTCGGTATTCGAAAGGCTTTATTACGCTTTTTACTAAGCTGGCTATACTGTTAAATCAAATCCAGACCCTTAACCTAGCCTGTGAAAAAAATTGAAAATCGCAAGGCTTATTTCAGCATGCATTCAAGAGCGCTTAAAAAGCGGAAAACAAATAAAGCACCCTGTTTTTTTGTTTTTCTCATTCATTAAGTGGAGGAAATTGGAAAGAATACCAGGACAGCACCTTATTTCTAAAGGTTTTAACAACCTATATTACGGATTCAGGTCTAGTTAATAAAATATGACATAGGTTGTCAAGAATTCTCCTGTATGATGAAGATATCTTTTACATGAAAGGAATGGGACCCATGAAACCATTAAATGGAAAGGTCGCTCTTGTAACAGGAGGAAGTAGAGGAGCTGGGCGCGGTATTGCCGTCGAATTAGGAAAAGCTGGAGCAACGGTTTATGTCACGGGACGTAGTACCAAAGGGAATTCCACAAATGATTGGCCTGGAACGATTGATGATACAGTTTCACAGATTGAAGCTTCGGGTGGAACAGGAATAGCGGTCCGTTGTGATCATACGAACGATTCAGAAACAGAATCAGTAATAACCCAAATTGGTAAGGAACAAGGAAAATTAGATATTCTTGTCAATAATGTGTGGGGAGCACATGATCATGGAATCGAAGCCAAACCTTTTTGGGAATTGCCATTGAAACATTGGGATACGATGTTCACTGCTGGTGTACGTGCCCAGCTGGCCACAAACCACTTTGCCATTCCGTTACTTCGTAAGAATAAACAAGCCCTCATAGTTCACACCACTTTTTGGGACGAAGATAAATACACTGGACAATTTTATTACGATTTGGCCAAGAATTCTTTAATTCGCATGGCTTATGGGCTTTCAATAGAATTAAAACAAGACAATATTGCTGTTCTTGCCGTTTCACCCGGTTTTATGAGAACGGAACTTGTGTTAAAGCACCATAAAGTAGATGAAGAACATTGGCAGGAATCTGAAGAATTAAGCAGAACTGAAACACCTTATTATGTTGGACGTGGAATAAAAGCATTGGCCAGTGATCCCAATGTAATGGAGAAGAGCGGGCAGGTGCTCAGAGTCGGCGATTTAGCCAAAGAATATCAGTTCACCGATATTGATGGCCGATTAATTCTTCCATTTACACTATAGAGTTTGATCCTCAAACAGATAAGTGACTTTAAATGAATATATTATTACAGGTGCAACAGGAAAATGAGGGTCAAAAGTTGAAAACGAAAGCCGTAAGACTAATCATCTTAGCCCGTTTATCTTCCGAGGGATAAATATCCGCAATGATCGTCTGTGTGACCGGCAAAATAGGACACTTACATTCTTTTTGCTTCTGTTGGTTGGGGAACATCCGATTTTTTTTATTTCTGATCATGATGGCATGGAGTGCTTCTGGCTGGGCGACGACTCCCGCGAAACAAAACATATCTGAGATCTTTGGCTCCAAAATTGGCGAAATCATTATTGCGGTTAATACATCTTTCATGCAATTAGGTATTGCTTTAGGGTCAGCAATGGGAGGATTAATCATTCGCAATCATTATTCCTATACTTCACTAAGTTGGTTTGCATGGTTATTACCTTGGTTGGTTTATTTTCTTTTTTTCTTTCCATTTCCCTTTTCAATAGGCAAGGTAATATCCCATAAAACATAAGTTAGGGGAAATCAGGGTAATCTTTGTCAAACAGATCTTAATTTCCAATTAATGTAGCCGTCTTTTGTAAAAAGATTGATCAAATCAGACCCTTTACATGATTCCATATCGGCGGATATTTGTAAAAAAAGTTTGCTCATTTTCCTCTATGGTATTATTCTAAAAAATTGTGTTAGAAATTATTTGTTTTGCGATTGATCCTTCTCTGCTGACAATATCACGATGGGTTATTTTGTTAAGAGACCAAATCGAATCGGCACAACGAGGTTTTCACCCTTTTTCTCCGCTGTTATTTCCCCGTCCATCATGCCAACCAATCGTCTGGGAATCGACAGGCCCAATCCTGTTGTCTTTCGATGGCAGGAGGGGTCTGTTGTATAAAACCCTTCGAACAGCTTTTGTGGAAGGTGATCGACGCGGGGGAGTAATTGATCCATTTGGACACATTTGGTGGATTGCAACACATATAAATTTTTTCAAAAATCCTTCGGGACGAAATCTTTGAGCCTGGATTACGAAAGTAAAATCTAGTTTATAAATACAAAAAGGGCTCCAACCTTTGGTATAATTAGGTTTGTACTAA
>NZ_JBFEGN010000096.1:0-12731 GCF_047228825.1 Siminovitchia jepli | reverse complement strand
CGCTTTAAATAAGCCGTAGCCATTTAACTATAACAGCGGAGGTGTGTTTCGTGTTTTTTATTGATACAGGTTAGCGTGTAATATCTCAATTTTATCATATCGGATAAGATGCCGGAAGTCAAGCGGAAAATATTTCGAAAAAAGGAGTCGATAGTATGAGGTATTCAGAGCTTTCCAGCCTAACAGGTGAGCGTCTGTATAAATGCGCAGTCTGTGGCAACCATTACGGGCAAGGCGGCGTTTGGCACGGAATCGGCCAAGAAATAACAGTTTGCCCCGATGATGAATGTATTCGGTCGATACTACACCTAGCAATTGACGCCCTACTAGACGGGCCTTTTATGGACGATCCGGAGGGGCTAACGAAATACTGGCAGGCGGCTACTACGGACGCTTTAAAGTTTAAGAAGGAGGAAGACGCTACTTAGGCGATAATTGTCGACAATTCAAGAGATTAAAACCTTAAAACATACCGGTCGGAACAAGTTCCTCCCGGAATCAGTCTATTAATAACGGATTCTATCGAATATTAAAGACCTCCGATAATACGGAAATGGCGGTATCTATTATTTTTCGGAGGTTATTAGATATTTTCGAAAGGTTTTTATAAAGTTCGTTCCGTTTGAAGGCGATAGCCTGAAAACGGTATGTTTTAAATGTTTGTAGACAAACAACGTAAACCAACGATAATATCCGGTCTCTATATTACTTTTCGGAGGTTTTAAAAGCGGAGGTTTATGACTGATGAGATATATAAGAACTTGCTAAAAACGCTGTAACCCTTGGTGCTATTGGCTTCAAGGCGCTTTTAGGGGTGGACGTCAATTCAAGGTAATTTGCCGATAATGGGACGTCAATTCAAGGTAATTTTAAAAATCCTAAGGAGATGGTGCGGAATGGCTATCGAAAAACACGATCAAACACGAATTTGGAAGGACTTAAATCCGAAAGTTAGACGCCGGGCAGAGTCGATAATGAGGGACGTTACCTTCAAGGACGGTGTAGCAACATACAACAAAACGGGCGAAGATGTTTCCCATATAGTCGACGTAGGTATTAAGGCAACGGAAAAGCAAGTGCGCAGGCTAAAAGCTGTCGACGAGCTATCGCAGCATGAGATCGAGAACGGAGGATTTATAATCGCGTTCTTTAAACAGCTTAACACGATCGAGCAGCGTTTTCCAACGTTAACTAAGCAAGATACTGCGAGATTACTATTTATCGGAACATTTATCGCGTGGGAAACAAACCGGCTGCAAGCGGAAAACGGGCGCATTATTGACCGTAAAAAGCTCGAAGGATTGGTCGAGATGAGCACGAAGCGATTTAAAGAGTTTTTCAGACGGCTAGAAGATGAAGGAATCATACGCGAAGTAGAAACGGGTGAATTATTCATCAATCCAACGGTATTTTATCGAGGGGAGATGAAGAAACATCCTTATGATATTTCCGATTTTAGATATACGCGCATCTTCAAGGAAACGGTACGAGATTTATATAAGCAATTCAAAGGGCGGACGCTGGCGCAACTATCTGTAATTTATTCCGTTATTCCGTTTTTAAATTTTGATACTAATATCGTAAGTTTTAACCCGGAAGAAACAGACGAGGACCTAATACAACCGATGAACCTTGACGATTTAGCTAAATTATTAGGCTATGTTGATGCGTCCAGTTTAAAGCGGACTTTAAATAGAATTAAAGTCGACGGAAAGCCAGTGTTTGGATTCTTCGAAAATCCGCATGACAGGCGGAAATATAGAATCGTAATTAATCCGCGGGTTATCTTCGCAGGAAATGGTGATTCGTTAAAAGCTGTAAAGGCACTATTCAACTAAAGTAAAACGGAAGGAGTGGTAATGAAATGACGCAGTATAAAGCGATCATTAATATTTTCATGGCGGACAGGCTACTCAAGGCTGGCTTCGTGCCGGTCGAGTTTAAGCCGTCATCTAAAAAGCGAGGGCAGGCCGCCTTTATTTTCGAAGATACGCCGGAATTTAGAAAAGCATTGCGGGAACTATCGCACAAAAACGACTAAGAAGGGGATAACGACTAATGACAACAACCAAAACATCTAAAAATAACAAACTATATGATATTCGAATGAAATACCAACGCGCCGGAGTAACGGATGTCGAGGGACTGAATCACGCTTTGGCTGACTATGAGCCAACAACATACGAGCAAGAGATAATCGGAGACATTTACGATCATATCGCAGAGAATATCGAGCGTGAGCAAATCGCCAGCCGTACGCGCGAAGAATGGGCAGAACTCGAGCGCCAATATGTAGCGAAATCTATCTTTCCGTTATCGGAGTTAGTAGGTTGGTTGCTTGATCGGTACGAAGCAGGGGAAATCACGCGCGCAGAACTTAAAGAAATTCGCTGGACATTCAAACCGTGCAAACATCGTTTTTGTTTGAACTACTTCAAACCGCGCCGCAAGAATCAGGTTTATTGCTCGGAGGATTGCCGGAAACTAGAGGATGCAGCTTTAAAGGACTTCGAACGTACCGGAACGTATTTGCCGCCGACGGCTTATAGTAGCCCGAGAAAAGTAGAGAAGGAAAAGGGTTATCGGGAGCATGAACGTATTTTCGATCCGCATATTTTAACAGAAGTTTTAACTGAAATTGAGGACGCAGGAGGCAAGCGAAATAGGGCGAATGAAGAACGGGCGAAAAGGGCAGAAGAAATCGAAAAAGAAACGAACGAATATTCGGAAAAGCTGCTTCAAAGCGTCGGAGAAACCCCGTTAAATGTAGGAAACGGGACAATTTCCCGTTAATTTTTTAGCGGTGAGAATGAATAAAAGGAGGGTTTATATAATGAACGCTAACAAGGTGAAAGCAATCAGACATTATCTCGGCCTGTCTATGGCGGAGTTTGCCAAGCGGCTCGGTGTTTCGGTCGGCACCGTGTGTATTATCGAACAAGGTGGTCGGGACGTGTCCGATTATGTACGGGCAAAGCTCGCGCGTCTTGAAATGGAGTTAGATGATGATTTTTATTTGTTCATGGAAAAATTTAATCAGAATACCCCATCATAATTATATTTTACCAATTTCGGAGCGTTTGTCAAGCGTTATTTAAAATATCCGATGATGGCGCGGGCCGGAGGGTAAACGATATTTTTCGGAGAGGAGGAACGGAATGGACGGGAACAGCAAGGCGCAGGCACTTGCGGCATACTTACAGGCGCTCGCTATTTTACAGCGGACTGATAAAACGTATGTGCACCGCGAGATCGCCAAAGTTATGCAGGAAATCGAGAAGGAACTTGGACTAAAAACTAACTGAAAACGGAATGGAGAGGAACGGAATGGAAACGAAAAAGAAACTAACTATCTTCGATATTTATTACTTACTAGGACGCATTGACGCCAAAATTGACGCCATGAGAAAAGGCGGTGAGCGCGCATGACTAAGCAAACCGAAACGCGCACATGCCGCCTATGTAACGAAGTCAAGCCGTTGGAGCTATTCGAAAGGGATAGCCGCGTCAGGAGCGGCCGTACTCACCGTTGTCGAGAGTGTAAGTACACACTAGATGATCGAGCAAGTCGGACATTTCGGGGGTTAAAAAGAAGGGCGCAAGAGGACGGAATCCCTTTAGAGGTAACACGCAAAGAGTTACAGGCGCTTTATATGGCTTTCGACGGAGAGTGTATCTACTGCGGAACAAAAGAGGACGAAAACGGGCGCGCTCATCATATCGACCATGTAATACCGGTTAGCGATGGAGGCAGACATCACATTTCGAATCTCGTCTTATCATGCCCTTCTGATAACTCGAGCAAAGGAAACAAGCCGTTAATTGCGTTCTTCTTCGAGAAGAGAGGCGACCAATTTACCGACGAACGGTTCGTGAAACTTGTCCATTATCTCGCGCTTGTAAACGGTCAGCCAGTCGAAGAAATCACTCGAGATTTTACCCAACGATACGCTGAATATGTAATGGAAGAGTTTAGTAGATGGTGCGATAAGGCAGCGGAAAGGTTGGCGGTAAGTTGAGTTATTATTCCAAACCGGAGCAAGAGACGCTTTACCTATACGATGTTGCCGCGGGACATTGGCGGGTTTACTCAACATACCCGCCTCATATTCGGCAGTTAATCGAACGGGCTGCAATTCATCGGACGGAAGTTGACGACGAAGGACGAATTATTGCGGTCGAAGGTATAGCGGACAGAAACCAAGTACGCCTATTCAAGCCTTTAATTTCGAAGGAGTGAGCGAATGTTTTGTGTTTATGAGGAAAAGTCAATCTCGCATCAAACCGAAAGTCATATTCGCCAATTTAGGGAAAGTCGGAATGGCCATCTCGCTCCAATGTTCCGGGACAATCGGGCAATTATCGAAATAGACGCCAACGAGCGCTACATTGTCCGCAATGATTCCGGCGAGGTTTATTTTATCGGGCAGGGCTACGACGAAGCGATAAAGCGGATCGGACATGCGGAGCCAGCAGCCAGTATCGAAGTCATGAAGGACGGCAAGCATTACACCGGCGCCCAATATAAGCAAAAGAACGCGCCGACCCTCTTTCTCGTTGCCTACTCGATTAATACTTCAAACGGTGTACTTTTCGTTGGTATGGACGGTAAAAAGGGCAAACAGCATCTAGGGAGCTGGCAATTTATCGGATACGAAAACGAAGTAGCCGCGGAGATACGCGAAGTTGTCGAGGAAATGGGAGAGCGTGATAATACGGCCATTCGCTATGCCTGGCGCGACATCGAAGAACTGGCCGACTTAAAAGGCGCTGATATTGACGTAGGTAAGCTGGATTTTTCAGCGGTGCGGTCAAGGGCGGCCAAGTTGAAGGCGAGGGCAGCGTACAATGGCGAAAAAGAAGAACCAACAGCTAAGACCGGAACGTGACTTTCATCGACGCAAAAAGCCGAACGGCGCCAGCGGGTGGGAACGGTACATGCTCCAAACAATAAACGAAGCGCCCGAACAGGAGCCGCTAGGCAAACATAAACGATCCTCGGGCGACGCGGCCAAGCGATTAACGGGCGATTCATTATAAAAAAAGGAGACGATAGAATGAGCAATTACGAGGCACTAATCGAACAGGCGGAAGCCAAAGCAGCCAAACTAAAAGAGGAATGGTCGGAAAAGCGGGCACAACTAGAGCGTGAAAAACTAGATACAATGGCGATTATCCGTCGATATGACAGCACGCCCCGTCCATATAGAGACGTTACAGACAGCGAGTACAAGGCGGCTAGGTCCCGTTTAGCACAAATATCAACGCAGATCAGCGAGGGAGATTACGAAGCAAACAAGCCCGTCAATCCGCTAGATTATATGACTAAAGCGGAATTACAGGCGTCACTTAAAGAGCTAACGGATGATGTAAACGGGACGCAGTACGAGGGTCAAAAGATTCCTAAGAAAGATCACCGCAAGCTGGCGGACATCGTGGCGATTCAGACGAGACTACAAGCGATGGAGGACGATAATTAATGTTAAAAGCACTTCGGGAATTTTACGAATGGCAGCAGACGAAAAAGAAATCTTACGAGGAAATGACGAAGCAAGAATCGGAATTAAAAGCGAAGCTGGAAGAACTAGAAAACGAAAGGCTCGGCGCACTTGCCGACGGCGACGAAAAGAAACTCGAAAAAGTCGATAAGGAAATCGTAAGCAGCCGGCGCAAGCTAGAAATTACGGAATATCAGCGCAAAGCCAAAATCATGCATGATCCGCAAGAGTGCTTGCCTTTCGCTGAAAAAATCCGTAAGGAAGCGTTCGAAACCTTCGAAAAGAAACAGAGAGAGGACGAGAAACTTAGGAAGAAAATCGAAGAAACAAAGCGAACATACTTAATGCTATTGACGGATCACCACTCTTTAGTTTCCGAATGTTCTAAATTGCAGAACGAAGTCAACGAAGCGATAAGTCCGCTCGAACTTTCGTTAAAGCGTGAATCAGAGCGACTGCGCGGGCAAGCGCAAGAACTCGACCGTAAGCTATTCGATATGGCCCGGCCCACGGGCGTTCATAATGACGAAGCTATTACCGGTGAAATGTCGAGATTACAGAAAGAAAAAGCGGAAGCAATACGGAAAGCTAACGAAATTGAAGCGCAGACAAAGCCGGTAAAACATTCGGTGCGCCCGCTCCGAGAACACGTATTATCGGGCATAGGAAGTCCTTATTTTATACATGAGGACGAGCAACTAAGCGCGGCGAAAGGCGAGTTAGGTAAATTCGAAATGGCTACGCCGACGAGCGGACAAAGTGAGTTCGGCAAGGACATGGCGAAAAGGAAATAATAAAATGTCGGTGCGCTGGCCCGAATTTTTTGGAAGAAAAATATTAAAAAACTGGAGGAGATATAATGGGTGCAGCATTAGCATTAGATTACGATTATTATAGGATATATTCGAGGGCTACCGTCGGCGGCGGCGCCATTGTTACGTCAACAGCGGCGGGCGGTGCTTTAATCAAATCGACAAGTTCCGGCGGTGCGGTCGTCAAGTCTACGTCTAGTGGTGGAGGCACGAAGGCGACAAGTAGCTCAGGCGGAGGCGTGGCGAAGTCGACGGCAAGCGGCGGGGGTAGTTCGCAGACTAGTTCAAGCGGCGGAGGCGCGACGGAATCTACTAGTAGTAAAACGTTTGCGGCCTTGCACCTTATGACAGGTGTGCCGGAGCTTACTGGGAGCGGAATGGAGTATCACGTTCACGAAGTCGCTTTGTCCGGAAATCATTTTAACCATAGTCATACCGTTAATATACCTTCACATACCCATAGCGTTAGCATACCGTCGCACACGCACAGTTTCGATATTCCGAATCACTCGCATACCGTCAACATACCGAATCACACGCACGAAATAGACATTCCGAGTCACTCGCATCAAATCGATATACCGGATCATCAGCATAATATCTCGATACCTGACCATACACACGGAATCGATTACGGGATTTTTAAAATAAGTCGTATGCCAACGAAAGTAACGATTAAAGTCGATGGTAAGGCGATTCCACATACGGCAACTAGCGGCGATTCGCTCGACTTGATTCCGTACCTGGCGCTAGATTCGGAAAAGCGGGTACAGCGCGGTTGGCATACCGTCGAGATTACGCCTAACGATCTCGGAAGGATTCACGCGCAGTTGATGGTACAGTTTTTCATGCAGAGTCGCGGAGGTGTAAACGCCTAATGTCGCTCGTTTGCGCATATATAACGGAACACTTCATTATAATAAGCGGGGATCATAGACGCGTCCATATTAAAGACAACGAAGTATTTTTCGATGATGCCCATAAGGTATTTTCTATTAATGACCGAGTGATTATCGGATATACGGGCGACTATGATATATCGAAAAAGTTGCGGGAACACCTAGAAAAGCGCGGCTTGAACGACGCAAGTCCTAACGAAGTGGCCCGCCAATGTCGACGCTGGCTGCAACGACGGTCTAAGGTCGATACACAGCAGCGCCTTTTAATCGCAGGGCTAGACGATAAGGGCAAACCGGTCATAATCGAATTAACGCACGATAGTGGGTATGATCCGGTAATAGTGACGGTTGAGCCTGGGCGCATGGACTGGCGCCTAGTCTTCGCTAATACTTGTCCGGAGCCGTTTATCGAGGAAGAACTCGCTAAGATCGACGTACTAAGCCCGGAGGCATGTGCGGAGCTTGCAAAGACGGTAAATGAGCGAGTTGCTGCCGTAGACAGTGACGTTAGTCCGGCGTGCGACGTAGGAGTTTTAATCGTAGGTGCTTAACGGGCTGGCTTCGGCTGGCTCGTCTTTTTTTTATGTCTCTAGGGGCGTTTTTAGCGAATTACCTACCGAAAAACACTTGCATATTATAAGCGGTACGATATACTATAAACAACGTTAGATATTTCCGTGTAAGCTAACGGAGACTATCAACGATTTAAAGTAAAAGACAGACGTATAGTACCGTGAGAAACGTTGATATAGCGCAGTCGTTTATGATATCACAAGCAAGCCGCCAGCGACGATTGAGTGGGAGTAGTAGAAGGAGAGCTGAAACCCCTTTGTTTACAAGGGTTTCGGCTCTTTACTCTATTTTCATTGCATTGTTATTGCATTATTTGTTTTTAAACCTTTACGTAGGTAACGAGCAGTGAATTGATTCTTGGGTGAAGTATCTTCATTTTCTGTTGCTGTTTGGTAAGACATAATACCTTCTAATTTATAGGCTACTTCAAAGTTACTGTTTGGATACAAATGTCCGTAGGTGCCAAGTGTCGTTTCAATATCTTCATGCCCTAGGCGGTCTTTAATGATTAATGGGTTTTCGCCCATACTAATAAGCAAAGAAGCGTGAGAATGTCTTAAAGCATGTAATCTAATTCGATGAACCCCAGCTTTTTTTGAAAAACGTGTAATGGCATTCGCTAACGTATGCTTTTGTGTGGGGATACCATTATAGCTCATTACAAAATTGGTTTGAACGACAGATTGCTGCACGTCCTTCCATTCGCGAAGTAACGTTAATGTATCTCCATCTAATGCAATATGACGAACACTAGCCTTTGTTTTTGGTTCTACAAAAGAATAATTATCCAAATTCTTATAGTAAAGTGTTTTATCGATATATAACAGACCTTTGTCAAAGTCAATATCTTCCCATTGAACCGCAGTGGCTTCTCCAATTCGCATGCCTGTCATAAATAAAAACCACAATGAAATAAATAAAAAATGTTGATAATAATCTTCTTTATAGAAAAGAGAGATGACTTTTTCAAATTCCTCTTTTGTCCAAAAGTCTATTTTTGTCTTTGTTTTCTTCACATTACCTACAATTTTTGATGGATTATTTTCAGCTAACCCTAAAACAACAGCTCGATCCATTGCCATAGAAAACAACCCTTGAACATTTCTAATATAAGAAGAACGATACTTCTTTTTAGATAACGCTAATTGCCATTTTTGAACATGAATCGGGGTAATTTCTGTTGTGATTAAGTTATTAAAAAAAGTGAAATGTTTTCTTACAGTTGGTAATCGATTATCGTACGTTCTTCCTTTTACTTGTGTTTTATACCAAGGTAAGAAAATATCTTCAATAAAATGTTGGAATAAAACGTCATCTTGCTTTTCTTCTAATGCGTCTGACTTTGTAAGCAGTAACCTCGAATATTCTTCCCTTGCTTCTTTTTTTGTCTTAAAACCACTGCGGTACTTCTGAATTTGCTTGCCAGTGATGGGGTGATATCCTAAATTTGCCCTAAAATAATAAGTTCCGTTCTTTGCCTTTTTGACGATATCTTTAGTCATGATTTCACTCCTTACGCAATTAGTGCAAGAAGTACAAATCACACATCTAAAGTTATCCCTAATACTTCCTCTACAGCTTCTTTAGGAACACGATCTAACTTTTTAGATTGATAATACGTATGCCCTTTTGAAATCATTAGTTTTTTACACTCTCTAATGATATCAGCTGAAAAAGAGGGACCATAACCTAGTGCTATCAAGTCTTTTTTAGTGACTGTGAACATATGAACTCCTTTCCATAGACTAGGATATGCTATTTGATATCTGTCTATTATTATATCGCGTCTATAAAACTAATTCTAATACGTTGCGTGAATTTGGCTCTTGCACTAAAATAAAAAGGATTTAATGTCATAACTTGATAGTGATGGTTACTTTAACCTATCTTGCTAAATTGAATATCAAAAATCAGACGGCTGCTGGTGCAGCTCCACGGGAATTTCACCCCTGCAAGTATTTCTTCCAGCCCTACTCATAGCTTGCGACGGTTCAAACGCTCGAACCATGACGATAGGGGAGTATCATTATCCTAACTGATGGGTTATCGCCAGCAATCCACCACGATTACATTAGATTCATAGATTATCGCTCGTTTCTAACGAAAGTCATGGCGTATGAATCAAGTGGCTCATCATCAGTAGAACGTATCTGATTTTTTGCTTATACTGCACGGCGTAATCTTCCGTGCTTTCTTTGTCAAAGAACAAATATATGATTAATGAAAGGGAAAACCTAACCATTCTGTATTCAAATTTTGAAAGCTAAAACAGATTGCATAAGCTTCGTTCGTAAGCGTTCGCGTGTATCTTCATCGATGCCCCAATAAGTGTTTCCTTGTTCATCACGGAGCTTACACATGGATAAACTTGTCATATAGCTTCTATAATGTAGAACAACTACTTTCATTGCTTCTAGCTCACCCTTATTTGCAGCTAAAATGATTGGATACGGCAACAAGCCACGCTCATTTCTTTCCGTATTAGTATTAATCATCCCATTCATCTGCATGTTCCTCCAAAAAACGTCTTAACGGTTTAAAGAACTCGTTCGCCTATACTGTACAGTACTAACGTGGAATGTTGAACAATTGATCAATTTTTACATCAGAAAGATTAAAAAAGTAGTATAGTAGGATGATAGTACGCTTCTCAACTGGCAAGCTATGCATCGCTTTTGCAAGAAGTGTAGGAGTAATTCTCTTACCAGCTACTTGAAGTCCTTCTATTTCTTCTCCCTTTTAGTGTTTGTCTAAGGTATAGAGCTGTTTTTCTTCTAGCGGTGTTAAATTTGAAAATGTTATCTCCGTTTCTGCCTTTCTTTGTATATGTTGATTGCTTCATTTTTCAGTACTCGCTTACAAAAAGCGTTAAATGCACAACGCACCTGCCGTTCGGTACCATACACTCAACTCTCTTCGAAACTGCAAAGATGGGTGATGATTTCCCCTTTCATTACCTTCAACAAGTTTTTTTGTAAAATGCCAAAAATCAGAGAAAAATTTTTAAAAAAACAATAACACGAGTTAATTTCATAATCCCGAGCCCTTGGGGCTCAAGGCTTTCAAGACGTAAAAAATAGGCACCTCCCCAAATCCTGTATAATGTAAGTTACCACACAAACATAACAGACTGGAGAGATGCCCTATGTCCATTATACGTCAACCAAGCCTATTTGACATGCATGAATTATATGAGTTGGAACCTACCCACCACTTTGAGGCTGTTTTTTCGACAATCGATCTGAATCCTTTTTGGAATCTTTTCGATAAACCAAAAAAAGTAGGTGCCCCAAGAGAACTGAATTATGGTGCCATGGTCTATTCACTTATCGCTCGTGTGGTGGAGCGTATCGTGACAATCAAGGACCTAATCAAACGGTTAAAACGTGACCCGGTTTTTCGATATGACTGTGGGTTTCTTCACTCGGACCAAATTCCATCTGAAGCCTCCTATTCAAGGATGATTACTGTCATCAGCGAACCAAATGTGATGACACATATCCATGATGAACTGATTCTACTTGCCATCAACGAGGGGCATATCAGCGATGAAAACATCGCCTTCGATGCCACGCATTTTGAGGCAAGAGATCGTGCGCAAGCCTCCAAAAAGAAAGAAAAGCAGACACCGAAAAAGCGCGGACGCAAGCCGAAGGTGGAACGAGAGCAATGGTTAAAGGAAAAACAGGCTGCCGAAAACGCACGCCCGATTTATGAGAAAGAGATTGTTCACCAGCTATCCGAATCAGTGGAAACGTTGTATAAAGAAGCTCCCATCGAACCAAAATGGGGAATCAAGAAAAACAGTGATGGGAAAAATACCTTCTGGTTTGGTTATAAAGGACATTTAGCCGTCAGCACAAAGAGTCAATACATTCTAACGGTTATAATGACGTCAGGAAATCTCAATGATGGGAAGGCAGCCATCCCATTATTGAAGAAAATTGATCGGGATCTTCCAGCTTTATTTACCGCCTGTCTTTTCGATGCAGGTTATGATTATGAGCCCATATATCAGCAATTAATCAATCAGAATCTACAGGCTGTCATCCCATATAACCAGCGCAATGAAAGGGAAGTAGTTGGATACGATGAACATTTCGCACCTACATGCGTCCGGGAACATTCTTATCGTTACGACAGCTTCGACCAGAAGTACAAGACACTGAAATACACACGTCCAAAAGAATGTACAGTTTGCCCATTGCGACTCGATTCCCTTTGTCAAATGACCTTTAAGATCAGGCAATCGACGGATATCCGCAAGTACACACATCCGGCTAGAGGTTCGAAAAAGTGGAATGAACTTTACAAGGAACGCACAGCTGTTGAACGGGTTAATGCGTACTTAAAGGAATTCTTTGGACTCAATAATGTCCGTCATCGGACCGGTAAGAAAGCCAGGCTTCACTTCCAATTGGTGACGCTTGTTTACAATGCCTCAAAATTAGCCGCAGACCGGATCAGACTAGAAATGGAGCAACATTCGTTAAAAACAGCGTGATTAAATCGCAATACCTTTTTAAAAAAACATTAAAAAACATCGTAGGGTAACTCAATCCATTTTCAAAAACGTCAATTATGAAATCGATTCACACAACTGAATATTAACAGTTGGGTAGAATCATTTTTAATATTTAATATAAAGGACCAAAAGAAGAAATACTTTAAATGTCAAACTCTATTTTATTACAATTCCATAAAAACTGATCGAACAAAATAATGAATAATACAAAAATAAAGTTTTTTAAAGTCATTTCTTATCTGTTAAACGTAATTAAACATGAAAGGTCCAGCTAAATAAAATAGTAAGAACATAAAAAGGGAGGCTTGGGAACATGTTAGACAAAACATAGATCAAGGAGTTGTAGTAGAAGCTAATTGCGATGTCTCGTAAATCCAAACAGTCCAAGGGCTAGAACGAAGGCATAAAAAAATTTTCCCCCAAC
>NZ_JBFEGN010000095.1:0-12968 GCF_047228825.1 Siminovitchia jepli | reverse complement strand
TTATCTTTTTTGGGTATTATACCTGATTTCACCAGCTTTTGGATGCATTTTAGCTAAATTTTGTCACGGATTAAGGTCTTACCCAACAATTGGTTTTG
Source organism: Siminovitchia jepli (assembly GCF_047228825.1). Classification (NCBI taxonomy): domain Bacteria; kingdom Bacillati; phylum Bacillota; class Bacilli; order Caryophanales; family Bacillaceae; genus Siminovitchia; species Siminovitchia jepli. Next base: position 12,870 of record NZ_JBFEGN010000095.1, on the reverse strand, counting down.
GGTGTAAATGAAAAACATGAATTTTTTATTAGAAAAAATTGACTAATAAAGTTAACGGCTGTATATATGACATAAGCATTTGTATTATATTATATATAAACTAATACATTTTGGGGATGAAAAGTTTCTTGATCTTTTTATGTGGAGTATCAGAGAAAATAAGCTAACTCCTCAACTATCAGGCGAAATTCCGGAATATTAAATGGGCTTGCTCAGTTTTTGTGAACAGGACGAGATTGTGTAATAAGAAAGCACCTTAAAGTAAAAAAATTCTATTAAGAAAGGTTGGTTTTAAAGTTGGAATTCAAGGACTTCACTGCAGCTCAAGTAAGAATAGCAAGACCTACTGATAAATTTGAAGAAATCATTGATTTTTATCAAAATGGTTTGGGACTTAAGCAAATTCAACAATTTAAAGGGCATAGGGGTTATGAAGGAGTCATATTTGGATTGCCAGATGTTGACTATCATTTAGAATTCACCCGCCATATTGATGGTAGTCCTTGCCCTGCCCCAACAAAAGATAATCTCTTAGTATTTTATATAACTGATAAAAATGAAATCAATAGAGTATCAGAACGGTTAGAGAAAATGGGGTATACCGAGGTTGAACCAGAGAATGGATACTGGAAAGAACAGGGGATTACAATTGAAGACCCCGACGGTTGGCGAATAGTATTAATGAATAGGTCTTATGTCTAATAAATTAATGATGCTGTTTTTATAAAGAGCAGAGCTCATCCTTAATATGTACACTGTTCCTGAATATCCGGAAAAGGTTTGGCGAAAAAATTGCTTGAAAATTGCTTATAATGAAAGTAAAAAAGTGGAGTGAAGCGAATTTGGCTGCATGCATCTCAAGACGGTGAACCCCTATATAGAAAAATGGGTTTTACTAAAAAGAATAATGAAATGGAACTGTTTCTCTAACTCTTTTGATTAGATTAGGATTAGCTCCACTTTATCCGGGAAAGTTACACTTTATATTTTGGATAAGCCGCAAAACAGCCTTTCTCCAAAACGCCCTGCGGGCTCATAACAATGTAGTGTTATTCGATGATTAGGGCTGAGTTAAGGGATACTTTCTTGAATGAAAGCAGGAAATGCAATGATTATGTAGAAATGAATATCTACTATAACTTATAGTCAATATAAGTGATTAAGGGGATGTTAATGTGTTAAGCAAGCCCAAAAAATTGCAGCCGGGAGATCGTGTTGCAACTGTAAGCCCTTCTTGGGGAGGGGCAGGTGATCCGGAATTTAGATGGCGATATGAACAGGGTGTAAAAAGATTAGAGGAAATTTTTGGACTTGAAGTTATCCCGATGCCGAATAGTTTGAAAGGAAGTGACTATCTTTATAAAAATCCGCAAGCTCGTGCTGAAGATTTGATGATGGCATTTCAAGATAAGAACATTAAAGGAATTTTTGCAAATATTGGTGGAGAAGATAATATTCGCTTGCTTCCTTATATTGATTTGAATGTGATACGTGAAAATCCAAAAATTTTTATGGGCTACTCGGATGTGACTGTTTCACACATGTTTTGTCATAAAGCGGGAGTTTCCTCTTTTTACGGTCCGGCGATATTAACCGATTTTGCCGAAAACGTCAGGATGGATCCGTATACGATTGAAATGGTGAATCGAACACTCTTTACAAATGAGGTGATCGGTAACATTCAGCCGGCCAAGGAATGGACGAGTGAGCGCTTGGAATGGGTAGAATCAAACAAGAATCAACGGCGCAGGATGCAACAGAACACCGGATATGAACTGCTGCAGGGCTCAGGTATCGTGCAAGGACGTTTAATTGGCGGTTGTATTGAAGTTTTGGAATTTTTAAAGGAAACGGAATTTTGGCCCGAGAAAAAGTACTGGGAGAACAGCATTATTTTCTTTGAAACATCTGAAGAAAAGCCAGAACCAGAGTTTATTAGGTATTGGCTGCGAAATTATGCTGTACAAGGTATTTTGCAAAAAGCAAATGGAATCATTTTCGGGAAACCATTAGATGAGAAATATTACGATGAGTATAAGGCGGAAATTCAAAAAGTCATGATGGAATTTGATTTGGCAGAATTGCCAATTCTTTATAACTTGAATTTCGGCCATACCGAACCCAAGTTTATTTTGCCATATGGAGCATTGGCAGAAATTAATTGTGAAAAAGGGTCTTTCGCGATTTTGGAAAATGGAGTAAATTAATTTCTGGCATCTTAACCTAAATCGGCTTATTTTTACACGGATTCACCTGATGGGCGATGGGTAACAGAACAACAAATCGATGGAACTGGCGGATTGCATTTGTAAGATTACAAACAGGCCGATTGCCGCGAACTGGAGAAGCCCTCCGCTTGGAGGGCTCTTAACGTTTAAGGTGCCACCACAAAACACAAACAAGCATTCGCTCCTTATTTCTTCTCTCCTCTTCCAGTGGTTTACTCACACAAATCTGCAGGCAAGAAATGAAGGTCTATATCGTCGGCTTGCCCAGAGAAATCTTCATCAAAAATGTTCTTTGCCAATAACAATAATTCATCATCCCATTCACGCAATACATTAAAATGGGCACTGCGGTATTTACCCGAAAAAATAACCGTTTTCGGTTATAATGAGAAATGTCTATAATTTAGATTGCATCGCCCGAAGTGCCTAACATTAAATTGAGCTAATGGAACAAGAACTGTTAAGGGGGGAATGATGATTTATTTACATTCTTTTTCATTTCCGAATGAGGATATGGAATTTGACTTTTTCATGAAAATAAAAAGAACGTGCTATGATTCGTTTTATCCATTTAAAATTTTATCCAGAAAAGGCTTGGAAAGGATTGCTTTTGAGCCAGTGACGATTTTATATGGCGGAAATGGTTCAGGAAAATCTACTGCATTGAATGTGATAGCAGAAAAAACAGGAATCAAGCGTGATTCAATCTATAATAAATCTAATTTCTTCCCTGATTATGTCAATCTGTGTGAGATGCAGCTTAAAGCGGACATTCCTGAAAATAGCAGGATTATTACGAGTGATGATGTATTTGACTATATGTTGAATATCCGGTATCTCAATGAGGGAATTGACCAAAAACGGGAAAAGCTTTTTGAGGAATATTTGGATGCAAAATATTCCCGTTTTCAGATGAAATCGATGGCAGATTACGAGCAATTAAAAAAAGTCAATGCAGCCAGAAGGAAAACACAGTCCCGTTTTGTGAGAAATGAATTGATGGATAATGTAAGGGAATATTCTAATGGAGAAAGTGCATTTCGATATTTCACTGAAAAAATTGGCGATAATGGACTTTATATTTTGGATGAGCCGGAAAACAGCCTTTCTCCAAAACGCCAGATGGAATTGATGAAGTTTATTGAAGACTCCGCCCGGTTTTTTGGCTGCCAGTTTATCATATCAACACATTCTCCATTTCTGCTTTCCATGAAAGAGGCGAAAATTTATAATCTTGATGAAAACCCTGCCAAGGTGAGGCGCTGGACAGAACTGGAAAATGTCCGTACATACTATGAATTTTTCAAAAAACATGAAAATGAGTTTTGACGTTAAGCAAGACCATTATAATCGAATATGGGGTGATGCAGTTGTTTGTAAAGGGACTGAATCATTTTTTGTTTTCTGTTTCTGATTTGGAAAAGTCCATTCAATTTTACCAAGATGTATTTGAGGCTAAATTGCTCGTTAAAGGGAGAAACACTGCTTATTTTGATTTGAACGGCATGTGGCTGGCACTGAATGTAGAAAAAGATATTCCCCGTAATGAAATAAGCCAGTCATACACGCATATTGCTTTTTCGATTGAAGAGGCTGAATTTGATAGAATATATAACAAATTAAAGCAATTGGGCGTAAACATTTTAACTGGCCGCCCCAGAGATGAAAGAGACAAAAAATCGATTTACTTTACCGACCCGGATGGCCATAAGTTTGAATTTCATACCGGCGCATTACAGGATAGGTTGGATTATTACAAACAGGAAAAGCCTCATATGGAGTTTTATGTTTAAAGGAAACCATTGGATGAGGAATATTACGATGAGTATAAAGAAGAAATTCTAAAAAGTCATGATGGAATTTGATTTGGCAGAATTGCCAATTCTTTATAACTTGAATTTTGGCCATACCGAACCCAAGTTTATTTTGCCATATGGAGCATTGGCAGAAATTGATTGTGATAAAGGGACTTTCGCGATTTTGGAAAATGGAGTGAAGTAATATCCGGCCTCTTCAATTAAATCGGCTTATTTTTTACTCAGCCAAAAAGGCGGGAAAACGAATGAGTTGCATGTTACAATATATATGATACCCCCGTTTCGTATAAGAACCGGTTGTTTATAAAAGAAGAAGGTGATCCGAGATGAATCATTTTGAGGAAGAAAAGCGCACACAGAGGCCAATGAAAGAGAAAGAACAATTAATGAACCGCTTAAAACGGATTGAAGGACAAGTACGCGGTATTCAGGGCATGATTGAAAACGACCGATATTGCGTCGATATTCTCACGCAAATATCCGCCATCAATGCAGCGATGAAAAAAGTCGGCCTACAATTGCTGGAGAGGCATGTCCATCACTGTGTAGCCGATGCGATAAAAGATGGAGATGGGGAAGAAGCGATTCAGGAATTGATGGATGTATTTAAGCGGTTTTCAAAATCCCAATAGGAGAAAGCCAGTATGATGGCCTGGCATCCAATTTTTCTGCTTGACATACATTACGGGGGTATGGTAAATTTAGTTTGTGAAACATAATAGGCTCCAACGAATATTGCCGGCCAAACAGGAAAAATTAACAACATCTTCATTCACCCGCATGTTTGTGGCTACCCAACGAGGGTATTGCAATATATAAGAAAATACGCTGTCGCGTTCTTTCTTAGAAACTGGAAGCAGGAAGCCAGATTTGAATAAATTGGCGAACCGCCAATTTATATTTTCTGTTGTATTAAAAAATCAACCAAGGAGGAACGGATATATGGAACACATTACATTAAACGTACAGGGAATGTCTTGCGGGCATTGCGTTCAATCTATTGAAGGAAATGTAGGAAAATTAACGGGTGTAAAATCAGTAAAAGTACATCTCGATAAGGGAACAGTTGATGTTGCATTTGACTCAAAATCAATCAACTTGAAAGAAATTAAAGATGAAATTGAAGAGCAAGGGTATGAGGTGGAGTAACTCCTGAATATGCCATTCGCAAATAGATCGTGCTGTCCATAAGCACGATTTATTTATCGAAAAAATATACCCTGTAACGGTATAGAAAAGATCGGAGTGAGGGAAATGAGCCAAAAGGAAACAACCCTGCAAATTACAGGCATGACCTGTGCATCCTGTGCAAACAGAATTGAAAAAGGGTTGAAAAAAATCGAAGGCGTAGAAGAGGCAAACGTGAACTTTGCGCTTGAGAAAACACATATAAAATACGCTCCTGAAAAAACGGACGTATCGCAATTTAAGGAAAAAGTCCAGTCTCTGGGATATGATGTCGTAAGCGAAAAAGTGGAGTTTGACATCTCCGGCATGACCTGCGCCGCTTGCGCCAATAAAATTGAAAAAAGGCTCAACAAAATGGATGGCGTGAATAAGGCAACCGTCAACTTCGCGCTGGAAACCGTTCTTGTGGAATATCATCCGGACCAAGTTTCCATTTCGGATATGAAAGAGGCAATAAAAAAGCTCGGCTACACCCTGGAGCAAAAACAGGAAAATGCAGGAGACCAAGTTGATCATAGGCAAAAGGAAATAGAAAAACAGCAAAGGAAGTTTCTTTTTTCAGCCATTCTGTCTTTTCCGTTGTTATGGGCCATGGTCAGCCACTTTGAATTTACCTCTTTTATTTGGCTGCCTGATATGTTTATGAACCCGTGGTTCCAATTCGCACTCGCGACACCTGTCCAATTTATTGTAGGCGGACAGTTCTATGTTGGAGCTTTTAAAGCGTTGCGAAATAAAAGTGCGAACATGGACGTGCTTGTGGCATTGGGTACGTCAGCCGCCTATTTCTATAGCCTGTATCTGAGTATCAGGTCGATCGGTTCCAATGCGCATACGGTCGAACTTTATTATGAAACGAGTGCGGTCCTGATTACGCTGATCATTTTGGGTAAGCTTTTTGAAGCGAAAGCGAAAGGACGCTCATCGGAAGCCATAAAAAAACTGATGGGGTTGCAAGCAAAAAATGCCACGGTTGTTCGTGATGGCCAAGAAATGATCATTCCGATTGAAGAAGTTTTACAAGGCGATATCGTTTATATAAAACCGGGCGAAAAAGTGCCGGTTGACGGTGAAATTGTGGAAGGTATGTCAGCACTTGATGAATCCATGTTGACCGGGGAAAGTGTTCCGGTTGATAAAACGATTGGCGATACAGTCATTGGGTCAACCATTAATAAAAATGGGTTTCTAAAGATTAAAGCTACCAAAGTCGGAAAAGATACGGCCTTGGCGCAAATTATCAAGGTGGTTGAAGAAGCCCAAGGCTCCAAAGCGCCAATCCAGCGCATGGCAGACGTCATCTCGGGGATTTTTGTGCCGATTGTCGTGGGCATAGCGATTTTAACCTTCCTTGTTTGGTATTTTGCGATAAGCCCCGGCGAGTTTGCGGTTGCTCTTGAAAAGTTTATCGCTGTATTGGTCATTGCTTGTCCATGTGCACTCGGTTTGGCCACGCCCACATCCATCATGGCCGGATCGGGCCGTGCAGCGGAATTTGGGATTTTGTTCAAAGGCGGCGAGCATCTGGAAACCACTCACCGGCTGGATACGATTATTCTTGATAAAACCGGTACAGTCACAAATGGGAAACCTACCTTGACAGATGTTATTTTGGCAGAAGGGATGAACAAAGGCGAATTTTTAACACTCGTCGGTACGGCAGAAAGAAACTCGGAACATCCCCTTGCTGAAGCAATTGTTGAAGGAATGAAGGAGAAAGGGATTGAATTGGGGTCACCAGATACATTTGAAGCCATACCCGGCTTCGGGGTACAAGCGACGGTCAAAGGGAAAGAGCTGCTGGTCGGCACACGCAGGCTTATGGCAAAGTATGATATTGATGTACAAGATCAGCTGCCAAAAATGGAAGAATTGGAGAAACAAGGCAAGACAGCCATGCTGGTAGCTATAAATGGCCATTACGCCGGGATCGTTGCCGTAGCCGATACGATTAAAGAAACATCAAAAGAAGCCATTGCCCGTTTGCAGGACATGGACCTGGATGTGGTGATGATCACAGGAGACAATACCGAAACGGCCCATGCGATTGCCAAGCCAGTGGGCATTCAGCATGTCATTGCTGAAGTCTTGCCGGAAGGCAAGGCAGAAGAAGTGAAAAAAATGCAGCAGGCAGGGAAAAAAGTGGCCATGGTGGGGGATGGAATCAATGATGCCCCGGCACTGGCAACCGCTGATATCGGAATGGCGATCGGCACAGGCACCGATGTAGCAATGGAGGCGGCGGATATCACGCTTATTCGCGGAGATTTAAAAGCAATTGCCGATGCGATTTTCATGAGCAAGAAAACCATCACCAATATCAAGCAAAATCTGTTCTGGGCGCTTGCATACAACAGTTTGGGCATCCCGATCGCGGCAGCCGGTTTCTTGGCTCCCTGGCTGGCGGGAGCAGCGATGGCATTTAGTTCCGTATCGGTTGTGCTCAACGCACTCAGACTGCAGAGGGTTAAGTTAAAGGCTTAGCTTTTATGCGCAAACATCTATGAAACGAAGTGCTTTGACGCGGCTTGTTACTGGCATCGTTTATATTGGGGTGGAGATCGCAGGTACAAGTAAGAGCAACTTTTTAGTTTACCATCATGACGGACACCCCTTCTGCGGTAGTGTGATTCAGAATGGCCATTTTGATCAGAGTATAAGCTGTTCAGTATTCCCTATGTATAGTATACTTTTTGTAAACAGTATTAAAATATAGACTACGCAATAATGAAACAAATCTATTGAAGAAGCCCAAGAAATACAGACTAATACAAAAGTTGGTTGCACCTGGAACCCATTCAAACTGGAGCTCATTACGTATAAACCAAAAAAGAAAGGTTGACAAATAGTGAATGCAACTCAAACTGTATTTGTAAACAAGTTTACAGACGGAATTCTTGATCCAAATGAAGAAATGGAATATGCAGTTCGAGATGGAGGACATATCGTTGCCAATACGGCGCCGGGTTGTTGGGGACCCATGATAACCCCTGCCTTAAAAGGGGGACATGAAGTAACCAAGCCCGTGTATGTGGAAGGTGCTGAAGTAGGGGACGCCATTGTTATTCATATTAAATCAATAGAAATTACCTCCTTTGCGACGGCATCGGGAAACGATAAACCAGTAGAAGGGCGATTTCATGGAGATCCTTTTGTAGCCGCCATTTGCCCGGTTTGCAACACGGCCAATCCCGATACAGTCATTAAAGGGATTGGTCATACGGCCATCCATTGTAAAAATTGTGACACCGACATTACACCATTTAACTTTACACATGCTTATACAATTGCTTTTGATGATCAAAAAACAATGGGGCTTACCCTCAATAAAGAAGCGGCGGAAACAATAGCGCAAGACGGCAGAAAATTTATGTGCACGCCGGAGCAGTCCATTCAAAACCCAATTGTGACATTTGCACCTCATGATATGCCGGCAACGATGGCAAGAGTCCGTCCGTTTTTAGGCCAACTTGGTACTACTCCTGCAAGGCCGATGCCAGATTCTCATAATGCCGGGGACTTTGGACAATTTTTAATTAATGCACCGCATGACTACGGCATTACAGAAGAGCAGCTTGAGGATAGAACAGATGGGCATATGGATATAAATCGTGTCCGTGAGGGCGCCATACTCATTTGTCCGGTTAAAGTAAAAGGCGGCGGTGTTTATCTCGGAGATATGCATGCCATGCAAGGAGACGGCGAAATAGCCGGGCATACGACAGATGTTTCCGGTATCGTTAACCTGCAAGTCCGTGTATTAAAAAATATGCACCTGGAAGGTCCCATTCTTTTACCGGTGGAAGAGGATCTGCCTTATTTGGCCAAACCTTTTACTGAACAAGAGAAATTGCGCGCCAAACAAATAGCAAAACAATGGAATATGAATGAATTGGAAGATCTATGTCCCATATCATTTGTAGGTACAGGAGCTAATTTAAATGATGCGACAACTAACGGCATGGAGAGGGCTGCCAACTTTTTTGATATTACTGTACCAGAAGTGATGAATAGGGCTACCATTAATGGATCTATTGAAATTGGCCGTCATCCTGGTGTGGTTACCGTAACATTTTTAGTCCCTGAATCATATTTAAATAATAAAGGCTTGTTAGATTTAGTAAAAGAACAATATAAATTGTAAAAATAATGAAGTGGTAATGGGGACAAAGCTTAACACCACAGACTAAAAAAATTGCTTTTGCTCAAAATTTTCCTGTTAATTAAAAAGAGCCTGAAAGGCTAACAACAGATGGGTAGCGCAGAAAGCCAGTAAAAGCTGATTTTCTGCGCCATCTTTTTTCAATAAGCGCAGTGTTGAGCTGAATTTTATTTTTCCAAAACTAATGAAAGGCCTCTAAATAAAAGAGGTCTATTTTTTTGTCAAAAAATGACAGGTGATTGACTTTTGGCGTTATCACTGTATATACTGATCATATACAGTAATAACGAATAGAGGGATGTTATGCAGTGAATATCATGATTTCAAACTCCTCGGATGAACCCATTTATTTACAGATTGTCAATCAATTAAAAGAGCAAATTATTCAGGGAGAACTGGCCGAAGCACAATCGCTCCCATCCATCAGGAATTTGGCAAAGCAGCTAAAAATTAGCGTTATTACAACTAAAAGAGCCTATGATGAACTAGAGAGAGAAGGATTTATCGTAACTGTTGCCGGGAAGGGTTCGTATGTTGCAGCAATGAACAAAGAAATGTTTCGTGAAGCCAAAGTAAAAATGATCGAAGAAAAAATGACGGAAGCCATCCATACAGCCAAACTGGCCGGTATTACTTTAGAAGAACTGCAAGATATGCTCAAAATTATATATGAGGGGTGGTAAAAGTGGGCAAGATTTTGGAAATCACCAATTTATCGAAAAGCTATAAAGATTTTTCATTAAAAGATATCAATTTTACCCTTGAAAGAGGATATATAATGGGCTTTATCGGCCCTAACGGTTCCGGGAAAAGCACGACCATCAAACTTATCATGAATTTGATAAAGAAAGATAGCGGTGCAATAAACATTTTTGGATTAGACAACGAACAAAATGATATCACGATTAAAAATAGAATCGGGTTCGTTTATGATGAAAATCACTTTTATGAAGAATTGACCGTAAAAGAAATGAAGGATGTCATCAGCCCGTTTTACAGCAGATGGGATGAAGGAATTTTCAACAGCTACGCCAAAGACTTTGAACTCCCGTTCAATAAACAAATTAAGCATTTGTCAAAAGGAATGAAGATGAAATTCTCTTTAGCCATTGCTCTTTCGCATCATGCCGAACTATTCATAATGGATGAACCAACTTCCGGATTAGATCCAGTAATAAGATCTGAATTATTGGATGTATTCCAATCATTATTGCAGGACGAAAACAAATCCATTTTCTTTTCAACGCATATTACTTCCGACTTAGACAAAATTGCGGATTTTATTACATTCATTCATAACGGAGAAATTGTATTGAGCCAAACAAAGGATGAACTTTTAGAGGAGCACTGTATTGTAAAAGGAAGTAAAAACCAATTAAATAACAACCTTCCAGAAAACTTTATCGGCCTTAAACAAAACGATTTTGGATTTGAAGCGTTGAGTAGAAATAAAAAAGAAGTCATCAAACAATATGGTGATTCCGTGATGGTCGAAAAACCGACATTGGAAGATATTATGGTGTTTTACACGAGAAGGAGTGATCATCGTGTTTCATCTTATTAAAAAGGATATTTTGATTCAAAAGAGAGCTTTTAAACTATCGATCCTGTTAATGATCTTTTTTACAATCACATTACTTTCAAATATGGGGCCTGCCGGACTGACAATTGGGGTGTTGGCGATAACCTATCAGTTGGTTTTAGGGGCAAGTGCATTAGAGGATCAGAATAATAGTGATATTATTCTGATTAGCCTTCCCATTAAGCGGACTGCCATCGTTTTTTCTAAATACGTCTCTATCTATGTTTATGCTGTGTACGCCATTCTCGGATTTTATCTTATTGATTTGATGATAGACTTATTGAATATTCCACTTGATATCCATTTTAATGTTCAAGGTGTAATGGGTGCCATTATTGCTGTCACTTTGTTTTGTTCATTATCTTTTCCTTTGATCTTTAAGTACGGCTATTTAAAATCGAAAATGGCAAACCTCATTATTTTTTTCGTATTTGTATTCGGAGGAGCCGGATTGGTCAATTATTTAAGCCATAAATGGACGTGGAGTCCAGATGCCATTTCTTTTTTCAACAATAATTCTGGTACAGGACTATTTATGATAGTAATGGTGCCACTGGCGTTCATTCTCATTTTCTCCTATTTTCTTTCCCTAAACTTTTATCAAAAAAGGGAATTTTAAATAAATAAAAAAGAGGCATTTGTGATGGTGCATAAAGATCTTGAGGACCCTTTGGAGCATTGGCTTCCCTGTTATAATCTGCTCTCCACTGACCATTTTGAGAAGTACCTATCCACTTAGGGATTGATTTATGGAGAAAATTATCCAAATGACCAAAAGCATCACAACAGCTAAAAAGACGTAAATGAGCTTTTTTTGAATCATATATCCTCCTTAGAAATCAGAACTTAAACAACCATCTGCTAAAAAGCAGGTGGATTTTGACATAAATGTCAAAGACTAAAGTCGTATTTTGGGCTGAAGTCCTGCTAAAAGCCCAAAAGCGAAAGCATACTTGAAGTCAACATCTCGTAAATACATGTTAGGAATTCCTGGCGTATCGTTTTTGTATATAAAAAAAGAATTGGCAGAACAATTAAACCCCAGAGTTACTGGATGGCTAGGACAAGACCCGGCAGCATCATCTGAAATTTATAATCCTGTTTTTGCAGTGGGGACACGTCGTTTTGAAACGGGTACGCCATCTTTTATAAGTGCCTATGCAGCTTATGAGGCGCTAAAATTACTGCTTGATGTTGGGGTAGGTACAATTGAAACTTATTTAAAAGAGCTGACCCAATTCTCCATACATTATGGAAAAGAAAAAGGATTGAATCTCATAGGGCCATTTTCTGCTGATGAAAGAACGAGTCTGATATCTTTTTATGTAGAAGCTGCATCAAAAGTGGAAGGTATGTTAAGAGATAAAGAAATTATTGTTTCTGCAAGAAAAGATGTAATAAGAATTGCCCCTCATTTCTATAACAATAAAGATGACATAAAATATGCAATAGATGAACTGGCAATCTTGGCAAATGGGGATTAAGACAGAATTTACTCAAACAGACCTTAAAAAGGTCTGGTTTGTTGATCCCGATTTAACCGGCAGTAAGACCCCCACTTAAAAATTTGCGGTAAAACAAGAATGATAAATGGGGGATCAACTGCCAGTAAAAGCCCGATTGGTTCAACTAACAATCAGTGGGGGTTTAGAGGATTGCAGGCTAAGAACGCCACATCGTGTGGCAACGCCTGCATGCCCCACATCCTGTGGACCTCACTGATTTAAGTTTCACTTTATTATGAAAGGGGGCATTAGTTTATTACTGCTTGGTTATTTTTACGAGCGACTGGCAGAAGGCCCTGGCATTTCAATGTCGGGATGAATGCCAGAAACATAGGTTTAAAAAAGAAATCGGCCCTTGCTTTTATTTTTTAAATATTATATTATTAAT
>NZ_JBFEGN010000094.1:0-13242 GCF_047228825.1 Siminovitchia jepli | reverse complement strand
ATTTTGACGAACTCGAAGAAAAAGTTTTTATTTTTTTCTCTTTCACGTTTTTCTTTTCTTGTAATCATCCATAAATCTCCCTAAATCATGATAAACACAGTTAAATTATCCCACATTTATCAAAATTTAGGGGGTATGATAATTGAAATTATCTCGAAGATTTTTTACTCCTCAAGGCTGTCAACAAGCCAAAATACAAGATCAGCCCCATCATGAAGAAAACCATCATTGAGAAGATTACATGAGATTTCTGGAACGATTTCATTCACATCACCTTAGAAGAAACCGGGTAGCCCGGCATAAGATTTCACTTCCAAAAATATGCTTTTGGAGCAATGCTTTTCCCAAAGAAAACATCCATGATTGCTGTGAGTTGTTCTTCATTGACGCCGATCAAACTCGCACTGCCTTCTTTCACTTTGATTAAAACGTCAGGATTATTTATTAAGTATTGTACCACTTCTTGCATGTTCAGTTCCCCCTTTCATTAAAGTATATAGTCTAATAGCCGATGAATATATTGGCGGTCGGCATCCAGCTTGTTCAGCCTGTCCCTCGCTCGCTGTTGATACATTCTTTTCATCACTTCCGTATAAAGGAGCGCTCCGCTTTCCACGATCAGCCTGCTCATCCGTTCCCGTTTGCCCAGCAGTTCATCTATTTCAACGGAGCCTTGGTAATAGGCACGAATGATGTCCGCTTCTTTGCTCTCAAAATTCAATAGATAGATGATGGGAAGCGAGATTTTTCTATTGATGAGATCATTTTTTCCTTCCCAAGTCTGCAAATCGGAGATATCATTATTCAATTGGCCGATAAGACCCATGAATTGGGCGTATTGTCTGATCTCTTGCGGATAATCGTCCCGGGCCAACACAGCTCCGGCCAAACAGGCAAGTGAAACCAAAGATCCCGATTTTTTCAACGCCATTTCAATATAATCCTGTTCAGTCCGGCACTGCCCCATAAGATCCATATGCTGCCCGCTGATGGCAAGAAGCGAATGTTTCAAAAGAATGGATACGGCTTTTTCTTTATTCCGCAAATCCGCTTTTTTCACTACATCCAAACATAAAAAAATCATTGCGGCAGAGGCATTTAATGCCACGCTTTGCTCTTGCATCCATAACTTCAAGTGGTCATCCCCGTCTTCTATATCATCCAAAATATCGAAAGACAGCACCAAAAGTTCAATCGCGGCAGCAACGGAAATGACTTTGTCCGGCTCCGATCCATTGAGCATTTGATAGTGCAAAACAACAAGCTCCGCAAAAGGAAAGCCGTTCTCTGTTTGGGCTTCCACATATTTTTGGATAGTTGCTTGTAAATGTTCTTGTTGAATTTCCTGATTTATGATCCATTTTATTTCGTGTAATATTCTGTCTTTGACATCAATCAATCCGACTTTAGTAAAATGTGCCTTTAATCTATTTATCCCGCATTTTACCGCAATCCCCCTTGCGGTTTTCCGCAAAGGGGATTGCGGTATATCACAGCCCGGATAAAAGACATGCTGCTTGAAACTAGCCTTCCGAATTGCCAAAACCCGCTCCCGCCCCAGCAACCGCGCCATTTCGGTTCGGCGTTTGATTTTCTTTCCACACCGCAAGTACCCTTGCGGAAATCCGCAACCCGATTTACGGTGAAATCCGGTAAAATCCATGCCATAATCAAAATAATCATTCAGCCGTAAACCTTATAACCCAAAATTGGATTTTTTTGAGTTCCGAACAAACCACCCATTAATAAAAAGGTGTCAATAGAGATCAGGTGAAATGAAGTGCGCTGGAAATTCCTTCTTCTTTTTTATGTAAAACAGTGTGCTAGAAGTAAATTGTACGTTGGGGCATGTATATTGTTTCTCGTTTTGTTGATCAGCAGGCTCATCCTGCTTTTTGCCACTGCGAATGGTATAGAAGAGTACGGAGATTTGCCTAGTGAGATCGCAATGCTTGTGCAAATGGTATCGATTTTTTACATCGTTTTTTTCTATCGTATCCAGGCCAAAGAGTTCCTTTTTGGCGTTCAGTCATTTTTTGTGGACGGATATCGCATTATGATGGAGAAAATCAGCGCGATGTTTGCCGCGCATTTTTTGTTTCAGGGGTTTTTATTGGCCATTACTTATAGTCTGTATCTTGTTGTTTACATGGCTGTCGGGATAGAACCTTCCGGCTTTTATTTATCTTTGCTGCGATTTTTAATCGTCTATATGTTTGCGCCTTTTATGTTAAATATGCTGTTTGGCGTGATCATGGCGATGATCTTTGGCATTAAGAAAAGCAGCTTCTTTGGAATTTTGTTCATCTGGATTGCCACTGGGAGCATGAATAAGGAGCTGTTTTTTGACTTCTTCGCTACCGTTCATGCGAATGAATGGAAATCTTTGCTCTTTATTGGGATGAACACTCCGATGACCGTATATCACTCCTTTACCGGTTTTGATGTCCATTGGGGCAATGAGTTGAAATTAATGACATGGTTTCTGATCGCTGCGGGAATTATCTTCATGCTGTCACTCCGGTGGACACACAACACCAGAGAACGGCATCATGTGATCAAGGTGCTGTTGGGAATATTCTTCCTTTCTGTCATTTCATCCTTTAGTGCGGTGGAGCTAAGCACAAAAGCCTTTAGCAATGCAGATCATGCAACCGAAACGAAGTATTATGAGAAGTTACATAAAGTGGAAGCGGATCTGCGTTATGAGATTGAGTCATACCGGATCTCACTGGAAGGAAAGCAGGCAACCGCGAAAATAACATTATCCCGCCTGGACACGATGAAGCCAACCTTTCAACTGTATCATGCCTATCCGATAAAATCGGTCACAGCAGGTAACGAACGGGTCGGATTTGAACGTAATGGGGATATCGTGAAGGTTCATCTGCCGGAAAACACGTCCTTACTAACCTTTCATTACGAAATTGTTGACACATCTTATGTCCCTTATACGAATGGCCGGACTGTATTGCTCGCCGATAAGGCCTGGTACCCAAAAAAAGAGCGGCACATATGTATGAGATGAATGAATACATTGGGGGAATCGAATTAAGCGAACGCTTTTCGCCTGATGAAAGCTATTTATTTACGGTGAAGGCGAAAAATGCGCTGTTCTGCAATCTCCCGAGGCAAGGAGAAGTCTACAGGGGAAAGGCACAGGCTGTATCGCTGATCAAGGGACAGGGACATCAGTTGACATACGGCGATTATCAGATTACATATCCGGCGGACTGGCCCAAAATGAAAGAGAGAGTGCCGACGGTGCTGTCACTATTGGAGAAAACACTGCATGAAATACAGCAGCTTGCACCCACAACAGTCCAATCATTGCCCAAGGCTATCGTTTTTTCGAATTATGGCCTTTCCTCGCTGATGACAAAAGATCATCTCATATATGACACAGGATATGGAGAGGCAGTGGATGATGATGAAACAACGAAAGATTTTCAGGAAAACATCCTTGAGCTTACCGTTCAAAGAAAGAATCCCTACAGCATGTATAGGGAGTGGGTCCATATGGCAAGCCATTATATTCGGGATAAAAACGGATGGAGAGTAGATCTCTACCGCAGAACTTTCTTTTCGGACAATTTGCCGAAGGCAGAACAAGAGATCGTGGATTCCATTTATCAAGCATTTTATCAATTAGACGTTGAGCAG
The DNA here is from genome assembly GCF_047228825.1 of Siminovitchia jepli. Classification (NCBI taxonomy): domain Bacteria; kingdom Bacillati; phylum Bacillota; class Bacilli; order Caryophanales; family Bacillaceae; genus Siminovitchia; species Siminovitchia jepli. Next base: position 9,579 of record NZ_JBFEGN010000094.1, on the reverse strand, counting down.
CAACAGCAGTTTCTCAAAACATGGTATGAGGAAATGGATGCTGCATGGACATGGCATCAGGTGCTGGATTTAGTAAAGAGGTGAAATCGGTGGAAATTCAGGTTCATGAACTGACAAAAGTCATTAAAAAACAGCCCATATTATCCAATATTACCCTTTCTTTCTCAGGTGTCTACGGACTGCTGGGACCGAATGGGGCCGGCAAAACGACGTTAATGAGAATATTGGCGGGGCTGACAAGCTTCAATTCGGGCAGCGTGTTCATTGGGGACGAGTTAATCAGCACAGCCACTTATGTGAAACGTACGGAGCGCATTGGCTATTTGCCCCAGGACTTTATGATTTACCCGGAGCTCAAAATGTATGATGTGCTTGAGCATATTGCCATTCTTCAAGGCAGCGGGCCCTCTGCCGCGTATAAACAAATTAAAGAGGTGGTGGAACAAGTAAATTTGACCGGCCATTTATATAAAAAAATGCAGGAATTATCCGGCGGCATGCGCCGGCGTGTCGGCATCGCCCAGCTTTTGCTGCGCAAGCCGTCGATCCTGCTTTTTGACGAGCCGACCGCGGGGCTTGATATTGAAGAACGCGTGCGTTTTCGCAATCTGCTAAAACAGTTGGGGAAGCGCCACACGGTGATCATTTCCTCGCACATTGTCGAGGATATTGAATTTCTGTGTACAAAGGTCGGTATTATCCGCAACGGGCAGATGTTGTTTGAAGGCAGTCCCGAAGCGCTGAAAGAAAAAGCTGCGCATTGCACATATGAATTGGACGTTCCGCTTGCTGAACTGGATGATGTGATTGCGGCAAAAGAGGTTGTGCAGATGAACGAGGAACCTTCCCATATTGTCGTCCGTGTCCTGGCGGATGAACCTGCCGGCCGGCCCGTTACTCCTCGTTTGATGGATGGATATCTCGCACTTAAGAGAGGTTTCCCATGGCTAGGCTGATTCATTGTTTCAAATTTGATGTCAAATTGCTTCGCCTTTCTTACAGCTTTCCATTTGCGGCTTACGCGCTGTGCGTGTTCCTGATGTTGTCTGCCGGAACGCGATCCGATGACCCGTTTTTGCCTTATATTTTTTTACAGGGGATTGCAGTGCCAATGGCTGGCTGGCATTTGCTCTTTCTGTACAGCAGTCTGTACGAAAAAGGGGCAGAGGAAACATTGCTCTTTTATTATCGGAGGATGCTGCCTGTGGATATCATCCGCTATATGCTTGTGCACGGGCTGCTGGTCTCTTTGCTGGCAGGACTGGCCGCCTGGATCAATGGTCCGGATTTTTTCTCGGGCACGATTTTGGTTCATCTCGCTATGCTGTTTATTTTCTATCAAATCATTGGTGTGGCCCTTTTAAGCGCCACAAATAGTTTGGATGTTACAATCGGGATCATCGTGAGCTACACGTTTATGGAGGTCGTTACGCAAGGCACTTTTATGCCCTGGCCGCACCTGTTTTTATTTGAGGAACCCTTCCATGCCTTTTGGCTTCGGCTTACGTTCGTATCCTTGGGAGTTGGGATTTTATACGCAATCGTTCAATTATGGTGGAAATTTAATTAGCGGCTCTTTCAGGATCAACCAGACGGCATCCAAGTGTGTGGACCAATCTACACTTTCGTCCTGGCTAAAAACATTCGAAAGGCAAAAATAGCAAAGAATCTCCTCACACGGTTTCTATTACAGCAATGTTTAATTCCCATCGAATGGGAAAAACTATTGATAACAAATGCTTTTGGAGGAGATCGCCAATATGAGAAAATGGATTTACGCATTTTTTGCGTCCTTGTTTGCTTTCGGAATGGCTGCCTGCTCTGACGATCCTTCTGTAGATAACCATCCGAAAGAGCAGCTGACCCAATCGGGAAATGAATCCGCAAATACCAATAATGACGTTGTGAGGGAAGATGAAAGCGGCAATAATTCGGATGACGGAAATGTTAGGGCAATCGATGAGCAAAAAATGATGCAAACATTCCCTTTTACAAAGTTCAGCCTGGAAATAGATTATGCCCCCGATATGGAATATGATTACGAATATGAAGAAAAAAACAACGGTTCAAGCTACCGTGCCGAATTGGACGATTCCGTCCATGATAAAAGATTAAAGGGAAAAGAAGCTTTTCAAACCCTTTATACGTTAATGCAAGATATCCAGCTGGATGAAAACACAACGAAAGCCGATGCGATTCAACAAATTTTCGATACATTTCAACTGGACGATCATTATACGAAATTTGAACTTGAATATGTATTAAAAAATGGAACGAAGAAAGAATTTGAAGATCGGAAATAATCCACGTAAAAAAGCGCAGGCGCCCCTATCGGCTGTAAATATAAGACAAATTGCCGAAGAAGCCTTCACTTTAATGAGCGATTAAACAACTGTCAATCATATTCACTAAAAAAGCAAAAATCTCATAAATACTAGATGCTCTGCCCTCTCTTATTCGGAGGGAAAGGACCCACCCGCTGGGCCGCTTTGAACATCTAAGCAACATTTTACAATATCTTTTGGGCTCTTTTAAACGTGTCTAAGTGACTGGTTTGTCGATTTCAACCTTCTTCGGGCTCCAGAAAGCGACGAATTTTCCCCCTTTACGGTCACTTATGAACCATTCTATGTGACCCAAATGTCGAGATTTCACCCTTTTCGGTCACCATTCTACGTGACCCAAATAACAAGATTTCACCTTTTACGGTCACTTAGAACCATTCTACGTGACCCAAATAACAAGATTTCACCTTTTACGGTCACTTAGAACCACTCTACGTGAACGAAACGAACAAGAAAAGCGCCTTGCTAAGCGCAGACAAGACAATTCGCAAGAAGGCAGTTCGTAAGCGAATAGGGAAGCAGCTTGTGACATCGAGGGGCTAGGCGCTGGCCGCCTTAGGCCGCCACGTCCTATGGCGCCGGCGGCACTAGGACGTCCTGTCCGCCGGAGCTAGACACAGAAAAGCTTCTTTGAAATAAATTTCTTAGCAAGTTTACTTTATTCACTAAAAAGCTTGCAGGGATCCACTGGCCCCTGCAAGCTTTTCTGTTTTAATGGTGTTTCTCTGCGACTTCTTTCAACTGTTCAATAAATTGCTGAAGCGGGAGCGTTTCCGTCTTTTTCTCGCCATATTTTCGGACGTTGACTGTTTCAGAGTTGACTTCCTGATCACCTACCACAATCATGTAAGGGATTTTTTGCATTTGGGCTTCACGGATTTTATAGCCGATTTTCTCGTCGCGCTTATCCATTTCAACACGGAATCCGTTTGCTTTCAATTTGTCTGTGACCTGTTTGGCATAGTCGAAATGCACATCCGGCGCTACCGGGATTACTTCGACCTGCACAGGCGCCAGCCAAGTCGGGAATGCCCCTTTGTACTCCTCTATTAAAAAGGCGACAAATCGTTCCATCGTTGATACGACTCCGCGGTGAATAACGACCGGGCGGTGCTGTTTGCCGTCTTCTCCGATATAGGTCAAATCAAGTTTTTCAGGAAGCAGGAAGTCAAGCTGTACCGTTGACAACGTTTCTTCCTTGCCGAGAGCCGTTTTAACTTGAACGTCGAGCTTCGGACCGTAAAACGCTGCCTCTCCTTCCGCCTCATAATAATCCAAGTTCATCTCATCCATCGCCGCTTTCAGCATCGCTTGCGCCTTTTCCCACATTTCGTCATCATTATAGTACTTCTCGGTATCTTTGGGATCGCGGTAAGAAAGGCGGAATGAATAATCATTCAGATCGAAGTCCCGATATACTTCCTTGATCAGTTGGACAACCCGGATGAATTCGTCTTTAATTTGATCGGGGCGAACAAAAATATGGGCATCATTCAAGGTCATGCCGCGAACCCGCTGGAGGCCGGACAGTGCGCCGGACATTTCGTAGCGGTGCATTGTGCCGAGTTCGGCGATCCGGATTGGCAATTCCCGGTAACTGTGGATTTCATTTTTATAAACCATCATATGGTGCGGGCAGTTCATCGGACGCAATACGAGCTGTTCATTGTCCATATCCATGACCGGAAACATATTTTCTTGATAATGATCCCAATGGCCGCTCGTTTTATATAAGTCGACACTTCCCAAAACGGGTGTATAGACGTGATCATAGCCAAGCTCCACTTCTTTATCCACGATATAGCGCTCAATGATTCTGCGGACGGTTGCCCCTTTTGGCAGCCAAAGCGGGAGCCCTTGCCCGACTTTTTGCGAGTTTGTAAATAAGCTGAGCTCTTTTCCAAGCTTGCGGTGATCCCGCTCTTTCGCTTCTTCCAGCATTTTGAGATGATCCTCAAGATCGCTTGATTTAAAAAATGCCGTACCGTAAATGCGCTGCAGCATTTTGTTGTTACTGTCTCCGCGCCAGTAGGCCCCCGCTATGCTTAACAGCTTGAATTGCTTAATTTTCCCTGTGGAAGGAACGTGTACGCCCCTGCACAGGTCGTAAAATTCGCCCTGCTCATAAATCGTCACTTTTTCATCTTCCGGAATGGCGTCAATCAATTCCAGTTTGTACTCATCATGGGCGAAAAGCTTTTTCGCCTCATCACGGGCAACCTCTTTCCGAACAATTTCCAAATTTTCACTGACAATTTTCTTCATTTCCTTTTCGATTTTCGGCAAATCTTCAGGCGTCAATGAATGAGCCAAGTCCATATCATAGTAAAATCCGTCCTCAATAACAGGGCCGACACCGAGTTTGACCCCTGGATAAAGCCGTGAGATCGCCTGGGCCATTAAGTGTGCTGTACTGTGCCGCAATATTTCCAGGGCTTCTTCACTGCCAGATGTCACAATTTCAATGTCCCCATTTTCCTCGATCGGTGTCCGGAGGTCGATTAAATGACCATTCAGCTTGCCGGCAATTGCGTTTTTCTTTAAACCGGGACTAATTGAACCTGCTATTTCCTCAGTTGTTGTTCCCGTCGGGAATTCCTTCACTACTCCGTCCGGAAAAGTAATTTGCAAGTCTTGAGCCAATGTTATCCACTCCTTCTACAAAATAAAAAACCCGTCCCGAGAAAGGGACGAGTATGTTCACGTGGTTCCACCCTAATTTTCATCGGCACAAAGCCAATGACTTTCAGAACATGTAACGGAAGTCATCCGCCATTCACTACTGGCACTTCGCGAATGGAGTTCCAAGGGGGTAAGCATTCAAATCGTGTTGGGAAGCTCCCAGCTTCATCTTCCCTCTCTGTAAACCGTAAATGAACACCCATGTCCTTGTCATAACCTTTTCATGATGGATCTGGATTATGTAGGTTATTATAGATCGTTGTTTGAGGAAATGCAAGAGATGAATGATTATTTACGGTAAATCGGCAAGAGGAAGAATTTTCAATCTTTCTTCAAAAATGTTTAACAGGGTGCGGATAATCGCTTTTTCCTCGGAATCCGTGTAAAGAAAAATTTTCTTGGGCGCAATGGAAAGAAGCGGGGCAATCACGGCCGAGTCAATGTAAACAGGATGATTGAACAACAGGCGGCGGTCCACCAATTCCATCACCTCATCCCTTGTCATTTCCTTGCTGTCTTCGTCATAAAAACAGACAGGGTCGGTCAGTGACAGATGGACGAGCTTTTTTTTCGGCTTTTGCTTGTTTAAATAGTCTCTGAGCATGTTGACAAACATTTGATAATCCTGCTCCATTTTATATTCATCAATCGCTACATGCAAGTATTGGGTCAAGGCTTCATAGTAGTCTTTTAGACGGAATGTTAACAGCGATTCCAACAAAACAGCATCATCTGTTTCAAAAACAGATGCTACAGCTTGTTTTACAATGGAATGCTCATTCATTTTAGCGGTAAGGGCCGTCAGTTCCTCCCGTTTTCCAAGGCACATTGCGTTGACAATTTCTATAATTTGCAGCCTTTCTTCTTCATTTTCGTAATAAAAACGATTGACCAAAATTTGATCCAAAAATTCGGCTCTTTTGACATGTATAATAAATTCCGTTAATGCTTCAACAAAACGATCCTGGTCTTCACCTTTTGGAAAGGAAAAGACATAACGGCCGGACTGTTTTTCACAGAAAAGGCTGATGCCCGTTTTTAGAAAAAAAGATTGCAGCCGGCTGGCATCATCAGCGGATAAAAAAGCGAGTTCCAAGGCGGCCCCTCCTTATACAAACTTTATTGCACTGATATATGTATATGGAGGGCGCGTCCATCCTATGACGACGAATGGGAAAAAGGATCGTGATTGGCCAATGTGCATAATATTGCAGATCAGACAATTTTATGAAATTTCCTGAAGGAAATACCCAGAGGATAAACATTTCAGGGTCTTTTTAAAGGCGGATGAATTATTATGAATGGGGCAGTTCCGATACGCTCGCCTGTATAGATTTCAGAAGTTAAATCAAACCTTCCGCATCTTGAATGAAAGTTCCTTAAGGCTGTCCCGGAAAATCGGTTTTCCCCGGCTTTTTGGACTGCCCCATTTCATGATGAACCTTGCCGAAGAAGCATACATCAATGACAGAAAGCCCTCTTCTAGATATTTTACATATGCCTGCGATTCGGGCCGTCCAGTTTGATGGGCATGGAAAGATATTTTATCCGTTCCATGATCCGTTTGGCTTTCATTTTCTCTTCTTCACCACGCTGCGAATAGGTTAAGTGATGTTCCAGGCTTTGAAAATCAAAATTGGACGAAAAAAAGGTTGGAAGGTGTTCGTGCATGCGATATTGCAAAATGGAACCCAGAATTTCATCTCTCGTCCAACTGGACATCGATTCGGCTCCGATGTCATCAAGCATGAGGATGCGGGCATTTTTGGCGAGCTCCAATTTGGCATTCAACGTTTGATCTCCCAGCGATTGTTTCATTTCCCGGAAAAATTCCGGTACGTAAACAATTAAGGAGGACACCCCTTTTTCGGCCAAATGATTGGCAATGGCACCGAGCAAGTACGACTTGCCTACACCGAAATTTCCGTATAAAAACAGGCCTTTCATTTTCTTTTTCGGATCGAATTCGGCAGCGAATTTTTCCGCATATTCGAAAGCGTCAATCCTCCCGGGGCTGTCCAATGAAAAATCGGCAAAAGATGCCTGTAAAATTTCTTTCGGGACGTAAAAACTTTTAATCAATCTTTCTGTTTTTCTTCGTTCTTCATACAGGCGCTTTTTCATACAAGGCTTGTAATGTACTTCGATCATTTGGCCTTTTATCGCAAGGGAAGGTTCATAGCCCTCCATCATGTTCGTACAATGGGGGAGATCGGGACAATCCGCACAATTTTTTGTTTGGGATATGTATTCATAAAGCTTCATTAAGTTGGCTTCAACCATTTTTCCCGTAACGATGCCCTCATTATCCCTGATAAACGCCTGAATATCGGGATGTTCCAGCACTTCCTGTTTCAACTTGTCAAACCTGCTTCTCAAAGCTGTCCACCGGGGAAGCCTGCTCAATGTTTTATTGATCCGTTCCACCTTTTTCACCTCCATGTTTTTGATATTTTCTCTGGATGGCCTCTACTCTTTTACGCCTTTCTTCCAGTTCATCGGATTCGGTGATCGTGTGTGCAGGACCTGCCTGTGCCTCCTCATCCAAAAACCAGTCCGGAAGCATTTCTGTTCGAATTGGTTTTTTCCGCGGTTCATTTCCTTCTTTTTTGCTTTTTGCCCACGATTGATATTGGCGGTGCTCGCTTTTCGCCAATTCCATCGCTGCTTTGACTGTTTTTATTTTTTTGCGGGCCCAATGGGAAGCAATTTTTTCTGTATAATTTTTGGAAAGTTTCATATCCGTTTTTAACATGACGTAATGAATCAGCACATTCATTACTCCGGGCTCAAGCTGCTGGCTCAGCATAATGTCTTCTACGGCGGTCAAATCAGACATCGCCGGCAGGGCCCCGCCCGAAAGGTCGATTAATAACTGTCTGGGCGATGTTGTCTCCAAATAATGAATCAGTTTGCTCTCTTTGGAATCCCCGGGTCCTTCGCTATCGCGCAAAATGGGCGGCTGGAGCCTGTTGACAAGCTGTGGAAGCTTGTCATCATTTTCCATTTGGTACCAGTCGCGGGCCCACTTTCTCAGCTCGTCGACATCAATCGATTCATCTGCTGTCATGCTTGACAAGATGATTTTTTGCATTTCCACCTCATTGATCGAGTAAAGGAATGCCAGCTTCCTGATTGTTTCTTTTACGGGCGGGGTCAACGCTTTTCTGGGAACCATGGAAGTCGTTAAACCCGATAACAGCAGATCAAAATCAAAATCATTTCCGGAAATTTGAATCGGCTCCGCTGCTTTTCGGTGGGTGAAGGCGGTATTCGGTTCGGGTTCGCTTGCTTTTTCACCTTTTCCTGTTTGCAATGCTGCAACACTCATGGATGAAAACACATCCGGAAATGAGCGGGTAATTTCTTTATGTTCATCGGTCTTCACGTTTTTTTTCAAAAAGACGCCTTTCAGTTTCATAAAGTGAGTATGGCCTATTTTTTGATAAAGATAAATGTTTAACATGCCGTCCGTAAAAAACTGTTCGGCAGATAAAGGCGGTTGAAGTTCATAAATATAGGATCTTTTGTCATCGGTACTTTTCATATAGGTTTTTAAAAGTCCGATTCCTTCCAGCTTTAGTCTCTCTCCGTAAATTTCTTCCAGGTTCAGCCCCATCAAATCCATCAATTGATAGTGGTTCCATTCTGGAGAGGAAAGATTGTTTTTTTCCACCAGAAATGTCAGTGTCGAGTATAAATTTGTGCTGACCGCTCCGATGAGGGGCTGGTACAGGAGCGAGATTACTTTCCTGTCATATTCATGGAGTACACCGTTCATTGTAACAAAAAGGCTGTCAACAGGCTGAACTTCATGCCAATATTGTTTCACGCAAAACACACTTTCGCTAATCTTTTTTAATTAATTCTTTTAACTCATCAAGAAAAACGTTAATATCTTTAAACTGTCTGTACACGGAAGCGAAACGGACGTATGCCACTTCATCGACTTTGGCCAATTTATCCATGACCATTTCCCCGATCATCTCGGATTTCACTTCGGGCTGGCCCAGGCTGCGCAGTTCGCTTTCAATTTCGTTTGTAATCGTTTCAAGCTGATCAAGCGTGACAGGCCGTTTTTCGCAAGCCCGGATAAGTCCGCGCAAAATTTTTTCGCGGCTGAATTCTTCACGTATGCCTTCTTTTTTAATGACGATCAAAGGCATTTCCTCTACTCTTTCAAAGGTTGTGAAACGGTAAGAACAACGTTCACATTCCCTTCTTCTTCTGATGGACCTCCATTCATCTGCCGGTCTCGAGTCTACGACACGTGTGCCGTTATGCTTGCATGAAGGACATTTCATTTTCTCAGCTCCGTTCAACTGTGCTTCTCCTCATTATACCGTAATTGAAACGGAAAGAAAAAGGAGAAAAGCAGCTAGCGGCGGATTGTATGAAAAGCTTTTAAAAAACCATTTGCGTAAAATACTTGTCCATACTTGCTGAGATGGTATACAGTTATAATATTAAAATAGGATATACTCTCGGTATTCCAAACGAGTAAATTCCTGAATTCCCAAAAATTTACTGGAAATGGAGTGTAATCTGATGA